>CALAEU010000225.1 GCA_937891215.1 uncultured Clostridia bacterium | reverse complement strand
CTTTTTACTTGCAGTAGTTTCCAATAAAGCTGATTTTGCCGTGCAAACCTTGTGTAATAAATATTTTAAAGGTTTGTTAGACGTTGCAGTGGGCGAAAGAGAAGGCATAAAAAGAAAACCTTGTCCCGATTCGGTAAATGAAGTAGTGAAGTTTTTAAGCGTAGAAAAAAATAATTGCTTTTACGTTGGCGATTCTGACGTTGACGTTAAAACTGCTCACAATGCAGAAATAAAATGTATTGCATGTAGTTGGGGTTTCAGAAGCAGAAGTGTATTAGAAAATGAAAACCCTGAATATATTATAGATAGTCCTGAAGAAATATTAAGAATAGTAGGTGCAAAATAATGAAAGTTTTACTTATAAATGGTAGCCCACACGAAAAGGGTTGTACATTTACCGCTTTAAGTGAAATTAAAAAGACACTCGAAAGCGAAAATGTAGAAGCAGAAATTTTTCACATTGGTACAAATCCTGTGCGTGGTTGCATAGGTTGTGGCGGTTGTGCAAAAAATAATGGCAAATGTGTTTTTAATGATGATGTTGTAAATGAAATAATCGAAAAAGCAAAAACAAGTGATGCATTTGTAGTTGGCTCACCTGTTCATTATGCTGCACCAGCAGGTGCTTTGTGTGCGGTACTTGACAGAGCTTTTTATGCTGGTAGCAGTAATTTTAAATATAAACCTGGTGCTGCAATTGTAAGTTGTCGCCGTTCGGGCACTACTGCGGCAGTAGATTGCCTTAATAAGTATTTCACAATAAGCAATATGCCGGTTGTATCTTCTTGTTATTGGAATATGGTTCATGGTTCAAAGCCTGAAGACGTTTTAAAGGATGAAGAAGGTCTTCAGATAATGCGTGGAATAGGTCATAATATGGCGTGGCTTTTAAAATGCATTGAACTTGGTAAAAATAACGGAATAGAACATCCTGTTCCTGAAGCGAAAATCAGAACTAATTTTATCAAGTAATTTCTAATAAATACTATTAATATTTTATTGATTTTAGTTTCTTAAAGTTGTATAATTGAAATGTTGATATTTTTTTGAAAGGGTGTTCAATATGAACGATATTCATGCTCTTTATGATTTGTGGTGTGAAAAAGCGGTTTTAGATGCAGATTTAATTGAAGAATTAAAATCTGTAAAAAGTGATGAAGATGCAATTCTTGACCGTTTTTACAAAGATTTGGAATTTGGTACAGGCGGACTTCGTGGCGTTATAGGTGCTGGTACTAACCGTGTAAATGTTTATACAGTAGGTCAGGCAACACAAGGTCTTGCCGATTATCTTAATGAAGCATTCGAAAACCCATCAGTTGCTATTGCTTACGACTCAAGAATAAAGTCAGATGTTTTAGCAAAGACTGCGGCAGGTGTTTTAGCGGCTAATGGTATTAAAGTTTATATTTATCCTGAACTTATGCCAACACCAATGCTTTCATTTGCAGTAAGAAGACTTCATTGTTCTTCAGGTATTGTTCTCACAGCGAGTCACAATCCTGCAAAATATAATGGTTACAAATGCTACGATTCAAAAGGTTATCAGATGACTGATGAAGCGGCTGCTAAAACTTATGAATATATGAAAAAAGTTGATATGTTCACAGGTGTTAAGCGTATGGATTTTGAAGACGCTTTAGCAGAAGATATGGTTGACTTTATTGAAGATTGGGTAAAAGACGAATTTATTGAATGTGTTTTAGCACAATCTATAAATAAAGATGCGGTAAAAAAATCTGGTTTAAAAGTTCTTTATGCTCCACTTAATGGTACAGGTAATAAACCTGTGAGAAGAATTCTTAAAAAATTAGGTGTTAAAGAGTTAGAAGTTGTTAAAACTCAGGAGAAACCTGATGGTAACTTCCCGACTTGTCCTTATCCAAACCCTGAAATCCGTCAGGTGTTTGAAGAAGGTCTTGCTTTGACGAAAGAGTTCCCTGCAGATTTGATGATTGCAACTGACCCTGACTGTGACAGAGTTGGTATTGCAGTAAGAGTTGGTAACGACTATAAACTTATGACTGGTAACGAAGTAGGGGCTATGTTCTGCGAGTATATTCTTTCTACTCTCAAGGAAAGAGGGGAATTACCAGAGAATCCTGTTGTTGTTAAAACAATTGTTACAACACCACTTATTGCTGCTATTGCAAATGAATACGGTGCGGAAATGCGTGATTTGTTGACTGGTTTCAAATATATCGGTGAATGTATTACTGAGCTTGAAGAACAAGGTGAAGAAGAACGTTATGTAATCGGTATGGAAGAAAGTTATGGTTATCTCCGTGGTACTTATGCGAGAGATAAGGATGCAGTTGTTGCCGCCATGCTTGTAGCAGAACTTGCAGCAGTTTGTAAGTTAAAAGGCGAAACTTTGTGGGATTATATGAATGCAATCTACGAAAAATATGGTTATTATTTCAATCGTCTTGATAACTATGCTTTCGAGGGTGCTTCTGGTATGCAGAAAATGTCTGATATGATGGAAAGTATCAGAAATAATATCCCACAGGAAATTGCAGGTAGTAAAGTCATCTGGGTAGCAGATTATAAAACGAGCAAAATTAAAGATTTGGTAACTGGTGAAGAAAGTGAGACCGGACTTCCAATATCCAATGTTCTTTCTTACAGATGTGAAAATGGTAATACTGCAATCGTAAGACCATCAGGTACAGAACCAAAAATCAAAATATATATTACAGTTAAATCAGATTCAAGAGAAAATGCGGAAATAGCATTGGATGTTGTATCAGACGGAATGAAAGGTCTTTTAGGTATAGAATAATGTTTTTTTCAAAGAAGTTTATAAAAGCAGTATGCTTAGGACTCGCAGTACTTATGGGACTTGGTGTATTTGCGGTAGTGTTTAATGTAATATTTTAAAAAATGACACTGTCAAGGCAAAAGCCTTGACAGTGTTTTCGTTTTTAGAAGTGCTTTGCGTTTCTTAGCAGCAGCCACAACCGCAGTTATTGTTGTTGTAGTTATTTTCGCAACCACAACCGCAACCGTTATTTGTACCGAAAAGAAGAACGATGATTATAAGAATGATAATCCAAGAACTTGAATTGCCAAAGAAGCAGCCCATTTTTATCCCCCTTTCTCTGTTCTACACTATATCTTATGAAAAATTTGAAAATGTGTTACATAAAATTATATTAAGTTGACAAAATACTAAAAACAAAGAAAGGTGATTTTTTATGGGTTTTATATTCAATTTTGATAATTTTAAAAAAGGTAAGAAGAAACTTAATCCGTTTGATTTAATTGATGATTTTGACTACGATTTTGCAGAAAGTTTTGAAATGGATGATTATGATACAGATGAAGATTATGACGATTTCAGTGATGCTGGTCTTTACAGAGATGATGAAATAGATTGAAAGTAGTGAAAATAAACAAATATATAAACAGTATTTCTATAATGTGGAATACTGTTTTTTCTTTTATTGCATTGACAATTTGCATCAAAATGAAGTATAATCTATTATGTATTGTAATGTATTTAGAGTGTGTGTTCTAACCAGATGTGGTTTAATATAGTCACTCTACATTGAAAGGATGGACAAAAAATGAAAAGAGTTTTATCTACAATTCTTGCAATCGTAATGGTGCTTTCTGTGTGCTCTTCACTCACATTTACTGCAAGTGCTACATTAACAGAGCAAGAAACGAAGGTTAATTACGAAGTCAAAACAAATGGTTTGAAAAATGATGAGGTTACATTTGATGTGTATCTTTCTCCTAATCAGACAATAAATACAGCATTGCTCAGTGTTAAATTTGATAGCAATGTTTTTGATGTTGTGACAGAAAAAACAGGTCCTGCAACTGCACTTAATGCTGGTGATGAATATTTGGTAGTTGATGGTACTTATGAACACGGTATTCCTGCTTCTGATAAGGGTTGTTACACATTTGCTTATATGAAAAGTAACGATTATAAAATCGGTTCTGCTGCAAAGAAGTTTGTAACTATAACATTAAAATTAAAGAGTGGTAAAGCAGGTGCTGTTACTGCTATTAATTTTTACAAAGGTAATTACGAAGATTGTGTTGCAGAGAATTTGTTCAAGAATTATAGCAACTTTGTTGCACTTGAAACACCTGTAATTAAAAGTTACTGGTTAGAAGATGGTGCGTTAGGTTTTAGTTGGAATTCAGTTGCTGGTGCAGCAGGCGGATATATGGTCTATAAAAAAATCGGCAATGATTTTGTAAATCTCACACCAGGTGGAATTGCCGCAACTTCTTATAAGGATTCTTCCAATTTAACAAATGGTACAACATATACTTATGCTGTTGTTTCAAGAGATGGTATTTATGGTTATCCAAGTATGCAGTATGAGTTCAATATTACTTATGTTGCACCTCCAACAGTTGCAGTTGCTAATGCTTCAACAGGTGTGAATGTAACTTGGTCAAAAGTTTCAAGTGCAGAAAGATATATTGTTTACCGCTCAGTATTGCAAGATGATGTTTGGTCAGCATGGGAAACAGTTGGTCAGGTTTCTTCTACAAGACTTTCTTATATAGATGCAACTGCTAAGAAAGGTGCTATTTATAAGTTTGCGGTAACTGCTGTAATTGATGGTTTAGAGACTGGTTATAAAGTTTCTTCTGAACTTCAATTCTTTCCATTGATTACAAGTCTCACAACCCCAACAGCCAAAACGCAGAACGCGGCGAAAGGTGTATTAATTACATGGAAT
>CALAEU010000224.1 GCA_937891215.1 uncultured Clostridia bacterium | reverse complement strand
TGAGAAAATAGAGGCGGTTGGGGTTTCAGTTTCACCAACTACCGAAAAAGGTTCATATATGCCGTGTTTTTTAGTCGGTGAAAGTTTTGCTTCGTCTTTATCATCAGTTTTAAATATTCCACTTTTTAAATTTTCGCACCAACAAGGTCATATTGTTGCTGCTCTTTATTCTGCTGATAAGTTGGAGTTATTAAACGAAAGATTTATAGCTTTTCACGTGTCTGGTGGCACAACAGATGCAGTTCTTTGTGAGAATGATAATGGTAATCTTAAAATAACCCCAATAAGTTCTTCTAACGATTTAAAAGCTGGTCAGGCGGTTGATCGTATAGGTGTTAAAATAGGTCTTCAATTCCCTTGTGGTAAAGAATTAGAAAAATTAGCACTTAAAAGTACAAAAACTTATAAATTTAAAATCAAATTATTTAATGGGGATTGTTCTCTTTCAGGTCTTGAAAATAAATGTCTTAAAATGCTTGAAGATGGAGAATCACAAGAGGATGTTGCAAAATTTCTGTTTTGTTATATTGCTGAAACTTTATCTTCAATGGTGAGTGATATATTTCTGAAATATGGAGAATTGCCACTTGTTTTTGCTGGTGGTGTTATGTCCAACACTATAATTAAAGATATTTTAAAATCAAGATTTTCTGCGTTTTTTGCAGAACCTGAATTTTCTTCTGATAATGCGGCAGGTATTGCGGTACTTACAAAAATTAATTTTTAAATAAGTAGGTGAGTGAATGTATTCTGTTTCACCAACTGTTTATAGTGTAACTGAACTTAATAATTTTGTTAAATCGCTTTTAGATAACAATGAAAGCCTTAAAAATATTTTTGTTACAGGCGAAATTTCAAATTTTAAAAATCATTACAGTGGTCATATGTATATGACCATAAAAGATGAGGGTGGCGCAATTAAAGCGGTAATGTTTTCGTCTTATGCTTCGCGACTTAAATTTGTTCCTGAAAACGGAATGAAAGTTATTATTTTTGGTAGCGTTACACTTTATAGTAAAGATGGTTCATATCAACTTTATATAACAGATATGCAACCTGATGGTATTGGTGCGTTGAATTTAGCCTATGAACAATTAAAAGAAAAACTTTTTAAAGAGGGACTTTTTAATTGTGAAAATAAAAAGTCAATACCAGTATTTCCACAAAAAATAGGTGTTGCTACTGCACCTGATGGTGCCGCAGTGCGTGATGTTTTTTCAATTCTTAAAAGACGATTTCCACTTGCAGAAATTGTTTTTTGTCCTGTTGCAGTACAAGGTGCTTGTGCTGCATCCGAAATTGCAAACGCAATAAAACTTTTTAACGAAAAAAATGCGTGTGATGTTTTGATTATTGGCAGGGGTGGAGGTTCATTAGAGGATTTATGGGCATTTAATGAAGAAATAGTTGCCCGTGCAATTTTTGAGTCTCAAATTCCGATTATTTCTGCAGTAGGTCACGAAACTGATTTTACTATTGCAGACTTTGTTGCAGATTTAAGAGCACCAACTCCGTCTGCGGCTGCAGAATTAGCCGTTCCCGATATTATTGAATTAAAATCAGATTTACTCGGATTAAAGCAACATTTAACCGTTTTAATGAAAAACAGTCTTAATTATGAGCGTGAATATTTAGAAAATGCAGAAAAAAGACTTTCTATTTTAAGTCCTGCAAATAAAATTCTTAATTCTCGTCAGGAACTTTCAAATCTTTATGAAAAGATTGTAAATTCAATAGAAATTAAACTCAATAATGAGAAAAGTAAAATTTCAGTTCTTTCAGGGAAGTTGAATGCATTAAGTCCTTTGGATGTACTTTCTCGCGGATATTCAATTTCTTATAAGAACGAGTCACCGATTATAAGTGTAAAAGATGTAGAGAATGGTGACAATATCAAAGTTAAAGTAACCGATGGCGAGATTTTTGCATGTGTTACTGAATTGAAAGGTAATTGAAAAATGGAACAGAATTATGAAAAATCTATAAAAAGATTGGAAGAAATAACTACTTTACTTGAAGACGGTAAACTTTCAATTGATGAAAGTTTAAAACTTTTTTCAGAAGCAACTGAAATTTTAAGTGAATGTGCAAAGTACCTTGATTCTGCGGAGCAGAAAATTTCGAGTCTTATAAAAGGTGAGTAATTTATGAACATAAAAATTCAGGAGTATTCTTCGCTTATTGAAGAAAAACTTTATAAATATTTTGAAACTTCACTTCCAGAGTATAAAACTCTTTTTGAGTCTATGAAATACAGTTTGAAAAATGGTGGTAAAAGAGTGAGACCGCTTTTAACACTTCTTTTTTACAATGCTTGTGGTAAAGATGATGTTTTAAAAGCAATGCCAATGGCAGAAGCAGTTGAGTTTATTCATACTTACTCTTTGATTCACGATGATTTACCTTGTATGGATAATGACGATTATCGCCGTGGTAAACCATCTAACCACAAAGTTTATGGCGAGACTGTGGCACTTTTAGCAGGGGACGGACTTTTAACCGCTGCATTTGAAAGAATTTCAACATGGTCATTAGCAGGTCTTTATGATGCAAAAACTGCGGTAAAAGCTATAAATGAACTTTCAGTTTATGCTGGTGCGCGAGGTATGATTGGTGGGCAGATTATTGATATTACCAATGAAAATAATCCTGATGCCGATTTTAATACTCTACAGCTTATGGATAACCTAAAAACAGGGTGCCTTATTTCTGTTGCCTGTGCATTAGGTTGCATTGTTGCAGGTGCTTCTGATGATTTAATAGATGCTGCAAAAACGTTTGGTGAAAAATTAGGTCTTGCTTTTCAAATTAAAGATGATATTTTAGATGTTACAAGTTCGCTTGAAAAGTTAGGTAAAATGACAGGTAGCGATAAAGAGAATAATAAATCTACCTATGTGACACTTTTAGGTATTGAAAAGTGTGAAGAGCTTGTTAAAAAACTCACAGATGAAGCGTTGGAAGAATTAAATGTTTTTCCGAATAATGAAATAATCAAAGAATATGCAAATTTCCTTGCAAACAGAGAGTATTGATATTTATGAAACACGAATTGTTAGAGAAAATTAAATCCCCACAAGATGTTAAAAATCTTGATGCTAGTCAGCTTCCTCAGCTTGCTGAGGAGGTAAGGGATGTTATTGTTTCAACAGTTTCACAAAATGGTGGTCATTTAGCGTCAAATCTTGGGGCGGTAGAACTAACAATTGCACTTCATCGTGTTTTCAACTCACCTGATGATAAAATTATATGGGATGTAGGTCATCAGGTTTATACCCATAAACTTTTAACTGGCAGATACGAAGAATTTAAAACTCTTCGTCAGAAAGATGGACTTTCAGGTTTTTCAAGACCAAACGAAAGTGAGCACGATATTGTTTATAGTGGTCATAGCAGTGTTTCAATTTCTACCGCTATGGGTATTGCCGCTGCAAATAAAGTTAATGGTAAAAAAGACTGTGCTATTGCGGTTTTAGGTGATGGTGCTTTAACTGGTGGCCTCGTTTATGAAGCACTTAACAATACAAGAAGTTTAAAAGATACAAAACTTATTATCATTCTCAATGATAATGGTATGTCTATTTCCAAGAATGTGGGCAATCTCGCAAAAAAACTTGCGATAATGCGTTCTACAAAAGAATATTTTAAATTTAAATCTTTAGCAGAAAGAATTATTGCTAAAATTCCTTTCGTTGGTGTCAAATTAGCCGATAAGATCTTAAAAACAAAAACTGATATTAAGAATATGATGTACGGCAGTAATTTGTTTGAAGATTTAGGTGTTCGTTATATGGGACCTATTGATGGTCATAATATAGAGCATCTTTGCGAAGCTCTTGAGGGTGCTAAAAATTTCAGACATCCTGTGTTGTTACATATCAACACAATTAAGGGAAAAGGCTATACCCTAGCAGAAGAAAATCCTACTGACTATCACGGTGTTGCACCTTTTGTTGTAGAAAAAGGACTTGATAAAACGTCTAATGATAATTTCTCAGAAAAGTTCGGTGATTTTCTTTATAATCAGGCGGCAAAAGATAAACGTATCTGTGCAATTACTGCTGCTATGTCATTGGGTACAGGTCTTCAGAAGTTTTCTGAAGAATATAAAGAAAGATTTTTTGATGTTGGTATTGCTGAAGAACATGCTGTGCCTTATGCATTAGGACTTTCTAAAAATGGGATGGTCCCTGTTTTTGTTGTGTATTCAACATTCTTACAAAGATGCTATGACCAGATAATGCACGATTTTGCTTTGCAACAAGGCAAAATGATTATAGCAGTTGACAGAGCGGGCATTGTCGGTGATGACGGAGAAACTCATAATGGTATTTATGACGCGGCTATGTTTAATGGTGTTCCTAATATTTTAGTTTATTCACCAGCATATTATTCGGAACTTAATAAAGACTTTGTTTCTGCTCTTTATCATTCTACAACTCCAGTTGTTGTAAGGTATCCAAGAGGTAAAGAACCATATTGTCCTGATGATTTTACTATTACTGGCAACGCTTACGATATTTATGGTGACAAAATGGCAGAATATGCACTTGTAACTTACGGTAGAATTTTTGGTGAAGCGGCAAAAGCGTATAAGGAGTTAAAATCAAAGGGCATAAGTATTAAGATTATTAAACTTAATGAAATTATACCGATTTCAACAACTGTTTACGAAGAATTAGAAAATGTCAAAAAAGTCTATTTCTTTGAAGAAGGCGTTAAAAATGGTGGTATTGGTGAAACTTTCGGTAGTTATATTTTGGAAAATGGTTTAGCACCACGCTTTAAGTTAATTGCATTCCCTGATTGCTTTGTAAAGCAGGGTAAGGTAGATGAAATTTTGCATGAGTATCAGTTAGATTGTGAAGGTATGTGCAGTGTGATTTTAAAAGATTTCGGAAAGGTCAATGAAAATGAGTGATAAAAAAGTAAGACTTGATTTATATTTGTTTGAAAACGGCTTTACCGAAAGCAGAGAAAAAGCAAAAGCACTTATCATGTCAGGTATTGTTTATGTAAATGACCAGAAAGAATTAAAACCTGGTAGAGATATAAAAAGTGATGATGTAGTAGAAGTGCGTGGAAGTACATTGAAATATGTAAGTCGCGGTGGTTTGAAACTTGAAAAAGCAATGCAGGAATTTCCGATTGATTTAGACGACTGCATTTGTATGGATATTGGTGCTTCAACTGGTGGATTTACTGATTGTATGTTACAGAATGGCGCTAAAAAAGTTTATTCAATTGATGTGGGCTACGGTCAATTGGCGTGGAAACTGAGAAGCGACGAAAGAGTTGTAAACTTAGAAAGAACTAATTTTCGTTATGTAACTCACGAACAGATACCAGAAGACATCGATTTTGCATCTGTTGATGTTTCATTTATTTCGCTTAAAATTATATTACCTGTTATGTATGAACTTTTAAAAGATAATGGCGAAGCAGTATGCCTTATAAAACCACAGTTTGAAGCAGGCAGAGAAAAAGTTGGTAAAAAAGGTGTTGTACGTGATGTGAATGTTCATACAGAAGTAATTGAAAATATTGTTTCGTTTGCCACATCTCAAAAATTTAAAGTTTCAGGACTTTCATATTCACCGGTTAAAGGTCCTGAGGGGAATATTGAATATCTGGTTTATTTAAAGAAAACGAATGAAATAACACATTGTGATGAATATATTGAATACGCCAAGGAACTTGCAAAGATTTCTCATGAAGCGTTAGACAAAAAGGGGGAGTAAAATGAAAATTGCATTAATCCCTAATATGACAAGGACAAATACACCTGATGTAACAAAAGAACTTTTAAAAGAATTTGAAAAATTACAGGTTACAGTTTTTTTAGATGAAAGTTTCAGGAATTTCTTTGGTAATTGTAATTATATAAATTATTGCAATGTTGGAGAAAGTATTGAAAATTGTGAAATGGTTGTTACTGTCGGTGGTGATGGTACATTTATAAAATCCGCAAAACTTTCGGCAGAGAAAAGCAAACCGCTTTTATGTATAAATGCGGGTAAACTTGCTTATTTAGCAGGGCTTGAAAGTAGTGAACTTTCGCTCTTGTCTGAAATTGTTAAAGGTGATTTTAAGACCGAAAAACGAATGATGCTTACCGCTACAATTATTGACAAAAGTGGTGAAATATTATATCATTCAAATTGCCTTAATGACGCGGTTGTGTCGCGTAGTGGCAATATAAGAATTATGAAATTATCTATAAATTGCAACGATGCACCTTTAATGGATTATAGTGCAGATGGTGTTATTGTTTCAACTCCAACAGGCTCTACTGCGTACTCACTTTCTGCCGGTGGACCAGTTATTGAACCACAGATTGACAGTATGCTGATTACACCAGTCTGTTGTCATAGTTTTTTCTCTCGTTCAGTTGTTATAAGACCTGATTCAGTTTTAGAAATTACTCATGACAATTCGGGTGAAGCAGTACTTTCATGTGATGGTGAAGAGGCAGTTTTAATTCCTGACGGAGCAATTGTAAAAATTGAAACTTCAGATAAAAAAGCGGAATTTATAAAAGTAAAGAATGATACTTTTATTGATATATTAAATAAAAAAATGTCGAAATAATATAAAGTTGGAAGGATGTTAAGTGTGAAAAAGACGAGACACAAGTTAATTCTTGATTTAATTGAGCAACAGGATGTTGCAACACAGGATGAGCTGCTTGATTTATTACTTGAAAGAGGTTACAGTGTAACTCAGGCAACAGTTTCAAGAGACGTTAAGGAGTTAAGACTTGTAAAAACATTAAGTCCTAATGGTGTTTATCGTTATTCTGTTGAAACAAACAACACAACCAATTATACTGATATGTTCAATGCACTTTTTTCAGGTTCGTTGCTTAAAGTAGATTACGCAGGTAATATTTGTGTTATTAAGTGTATTCCTGGTCTTGCACAGGCTGCTTGTGCTGCAATCGACTCAATGAATGTTACAGAAGTTGTAGGTACTATTGCAGGTGATGACACTATTTTTATGCTTTGCAGAACAACTGATGAAGCACAAGGTGTTGCGGCAGCACTTAAGAGAATGATTAAGAATTAAAAGGCGGTAACACTATGCTTTCTGTTTTGAAAATCAGAAACATTGCTATAATTGAAAATGCAGAAATTGAGTTTAATAAAGGGTTTAATGTACTTACAGGTGAAACTGGTGCAGGTAAATCAATTATACTTGATTCAATTAACGCTGTACTTGGCTTTCGTACATCACGTGAACTTATAAGAACGGGGGAAACAGAAGCAGAAGTTACGGCGCTGTTTTCATTTGTCGGTGAAAAGACAATTGGAAAATTAAATGAATTAGGATTACCTCAAAATGACGATAATTCTCTTTTGATTACAAGAACAATAACTCATGATAAAAATGTCTGCAGAGTAAATAATTCTTTAACTTCTGTTTCAGCTTTGAGAGAAATTGGTAACACTCTTATAAGCATTCATGGTCAACAAGATAATCGCGAACTTTTAGACAGTGAAACTCATATAGGTTATTTAGATGCAGTTGCAGAGAATACTTCACTTTTAATTGAATATAGTTCTGCTTATTCTGAACTTTGTGCTATTTCATCACAAATCAAATCACTTATGACAGATGAAGCAGAAAAAGCAAGGCAAATAGATATTTTATCATTCCAGATAGACGAACTTAAAAAAGCAGAAATTACAATAGGTGAGTGGGAAGAGCTTAAAACAAAACGCACCGAAATACAAAATATTGAAAAAATCAGTGAAGGCTTCAGAAATGCAAATGATGCACTTTCTGGCGGTGATGGTTTTACAGGTGCGGTTGAACTCGTTCTTGGTGCAGAAAAAGCACTTTCTCAGGTAGCAAATTTTTCAAAAGATGCAGAAAAATTGTCAATTAAATTAAATGACATATATTATGAATTAAATGATATAGCAGACACCTTGCGTTTTAATGATGGTGAAAGCGAATATTCGAGAAATGACCTTGAAGTTATTGAAGAAAGATTAGATTTACTTTACAGATTAAGCAAAAAATATGGCTCAACTGAAGAAGAAATGCTTGAGTTTTTAACTAAAGCAGAAGAAAAATTAAATTCACTTACTTCATCAGAAGAAAATTTAGAAGTTTTAAAAGAACAACGGAAAGAACTTTATAAAAAAGCTACAGATTTAGCACAGAGACTTTCCCAAAGCAGAAAAGAAACTGCGAAAAAATTCCAAATAGATGTAATGGAAGAATTACGCTTTTTAGATATGCCAAGTGTAGAGTTTAATGTTCAATTTACAGAAGTTGAACTTTGTGAGAATGGTATAGATTCAGTTGAATTTTTAATAAGTGCAAATGTTGGTGAACCACCAAAGCCAATTGCAAAAATAGCAAGTGGCGGTGAACTTTCAAGAATTATGTTAGCACTCAAAAATGTGCTTTCAGACAAAGACAAGATTGGTACAATGATATTTGACGAAGTTGACACAGGTGTAAGTGGTAGAGCCGCTACAAAAGTAGCGCAGAAGTTAAAACAGGTGTCAACTGGCAGACAAGTTATTTGTGTTACCCATTTAGCACAGTTAGCGGTACTCAGTGACAACCATTATTTAATTGAAAAATCTGCAAAGAACGGAAAAACATATACAAATGTTACACCGCTCGATTTTGAAGGCAGAAAGTACGAAATTGCACGAATTACTGGTGGTGGCGAAATTACCGAAACGCAACTTAAAAGTGCAGAAGAAATGCTTCAATGTAGTATAAAAGGATGATGTATTATGAAATTAGGTGCTTGTTTAGGTTGGGGCGATTTCAGTAAATATGAATTCGCAAAAAAATGCGGACTTGATTTTGGCGAAACTGATTTTACCGACATCGCTCTTGCAAGTGATGAAGATTTCAATGAGTTTTGTGAAAATATTGAAAAACTACAGTTTCCTGTGCTTGCCGCTAACCACTTTTTGCCTGGTCATTTAAAACTTGTTGGTAAAGATGTGGACGAAAAGGCATTAGCTGAATTTTTAGAAAAAGGTCTCAAAAGAGCAAGTGTTTTAGGCATTCAGTCTGTTGTTTTTGGTAGTGGTGCGGCAAGAAGTTTCAAAGATGATTATACTTTGTCAAAAGCTAATGAAGATATGACGAAATTTTTAAAAGAAATTGTTTCGCCAATTGCTTCAAAATACGATGTTAATGTTGTTATTGAGCCACTCAGTATAGGCGAAACCTCAATGATTCATACAGTGAAAGACGGTATAGATTTTGCAGAAAAAGCAGGGTTTAACCACATTTACGGTCTTGCTGACTTATTCCACGTTTGTAACAATAATGACGATATTGACGGAATAGGTGAGTTTATAGGAAAAATTAAACACGCTCATATTGCAGAGCCAGAAACACGCATTTTTCCAAACAAAAATGCAGATGATTCTGTAAATGAGATTTATAAAAGATTTTTCATCGCATTAAAAAAGGTAGGCTGCGAAACCCTGACAATCGAAGCAAGAACAGATGATTTCTGCAATGACTTGGTCGAAGCGATAGAAGTGCTTGATGGGTTAGGAATTAGGAACTAGGAAACAGGAAACAGGGTTTCTTTAATTGATGAAAGGCATAGAAACTTTATGGAAAAAATCAATCGTTTTTTGTCATCTCTATATTTTGGCGACAGATATTGTGAAAATATAGATATTACAGATGATAAAATTATTTTTCAGATTAATTGTATTTCAAGATTAAAGCCAGAAACAACTGACTGGGGTTTTTATACTGATGAAGATGTTGAGCATGGTTGTTTGGTTTTTGATGAAGTTAAAGAATATCAAGTTTCAAGTGAGTTGCCTTTTAATGAAGATATTTATGATGTAAGAGTGGAATCAAAAGAAAAAGGTGTGTACACTTTCGTTGTGGAAGGTTCAAATTTTTCAAATGATTTAGTATCAACAGATATTAAAATGATAATTAAAGCAAAAAAAGTGTATATTTATAAGCCTAATAATAACTCAATAATTTATCCCTAAATAAAAGTAAATCCTATCATTGAAAGTTTTGGTAAACTAAAAATGATAGGATTTGTTTTATTTTTTTTGCTTCATGCTTTCTGTTTCCTGCTTCCTTACTCCCGTTAAATCAAAGTCAGGTGTATACTCTTCCTTTGCCGAAGAAAGTTCTTGCATAAAACCATCTTCTATACCTGATTCGTACAAGTAATTTGCGATATCGTCATATTCTTCTTGTGTAAGTCGTCTATAAAGTTCATCTTTTTTGCACTCGTCATTAGGAGTAAACTGACTCATGAGACTGAAAAGAATATCACCATCATTAAATGTTTCTTTTACCCAGTCAATAACTTTCTTAGAGTTTTCAAGTTGTCCAGGGAGTACAAGATGACGGATTATAACACCGCTTTGCATTATACCATTGTCATCAATTTTGAATCTACCAACTTGCCTGAACATTTCTTTAATTGCTTTTGTTGCAGTTTCAAAATAATTTTTTGCACCAGAATAGTTAAAAGCCAAGTTATCGTCAGCATATTTTAAATCGGGAATGTATATATTGATTTTGCCTTCTAATTTTTTCAGAGAGTCTATATTTTCATATCCACCACAGTTGTAAACAACAGGAACTCTTAAAGGTTCATCGAGCGATTTTAAAACTGCGTCAAGAAAGTGGGTGGGGGTTACAAGGTTAATGTTATTTACCCCTTGTTCTATAAGTTCTTTATAAATTTCTTTTAATCTCTCTACAGAAACAGTTTCACCAAATTGCTTTTTGCTTATGTCTTTATTTTGACAAAACTCGCATTTTAAGTTGCAACCGCTAAAAAATACAGTTCCGCTACCATTACCTGTACTTATAGGAGGTTCTTCCCACAAATGAACAGATGCCCTTGCAATCACAGGTTCTAAACCCATATTACAAAAACCCATTTTTTTAGTTCGGTCAATACCACAATTTCTCGGGCAATCATTACAAATATACATAAAATCACCACTAGAATTATATCACAGAAACGACAAAAAGCAATATGGTAAAATTAAGACAAAAACTTGCAATATAATGTAATGTATGCTATAATTAAACGATTGTAAAATAGTGTAGTATTGCTTTTTGTTAAAAGAGGTGGTTTGGTGGTAATTTTTGGTATTGACCCGGGTTATGCAATAGTTGGTTGTGGCATTGTCCGTTACGAAAATAATGACTTTCGTCTTTTGGGGTATGGTGCAGTTACTACTGATAAAGATATGCCGTTTAATGAACGCCTTAAAAAGATTTACGATGACCTTACCGAGCTTTTAGAAAAGTTTAAACCCGATGCAGTAAGTATTGAAAGACTTTATTTTAACACAAACCAGAAGACCGCTATTGATGTAGCGCAAGCAAGAGGGGTTATTGTTTTAGCGGTGCAAAATAAAGGTATTCCTATTTTTGAATATACACCATTACAAGTAAAACAAAGTATAGTGGGTTATGGCAGAGCAGAAAAGAATCAGGTTCAGGAAATGACAAAAATGTTTTTACATTTAGACCATATTCCAAAACCTGACGATGCCGCTGACGCATTGGCACTTGCAATCTGCCATGGTCATTCAAGCGGTTCACTTATTATGAATGGGAGTTTTTAAAAAATGTTTTATAGTTTAACAGGTAAAATTATTAATAAAGATGAACAATCAGTTGCAATATTATGTGGCAGTGTCGGTTTTAAGTGTTTCACAACACGCTCAACACTTGCAAAAATAAATGCATCAGGAAATAATGAAGAAACACTTTTTACTTACCTTAATGTTCGTGAAGATGCTCTCGATTTGTTCGGGTTTTACACAAATGAGGAATTAGATGCTTTTAAATTGCTTTTAGGCGTTTCAGGTGTTGGTCCTAAAGCGGCACTTGCAATTCTTTCTGAACTTACTCCTGATTCTTTTGCAGTTGCAGTAGCATCAGGTGACACAAAAGCAATTACACAGGCAAACGGTGTCGGTCCTAAACTTGCACAGAGAATTGTTCTTGAACTTAAAGATAAAATTTCAAATGTAAGTTTCATAAGTGAAGAAAGCAGTACACTTTCAAGTGCTGTATCGCAGGTTGGTGCAAAAAATAATACAAGCGAAGCAATTGCCGCATTAACCGCTCTTGGTTATTCACAAACAGAAGCTTCTGTTGCTATAAGTAAATTAGACCAGTCACTTTCAGTAGAAGAACTCATTAAGGGTGCCCTTAAAAATATGACTTTAAGATTTTAATTGAAATTAAATTTAAGGTGGAAAAATGAACGATTTTTTTGTTGCAGATGAAGAAAGAATTATTACTCCTGAATTCACAGGGAATGATAATGATATAGAAACCTCTTTAAGACCACACGCATTAGATGAATATGTAGGTCAGGAAAAGGTAAAAGATAATTTAAAAATTTATATTGAGGCGGCTAAAAACAGAAAAGAGCCACTTGACCATGTTCTTCTTTATGGTCCTCCAGGCCTCGGTAAAACAACATTAGCAGGAATTATTGCAAATGAAATGGGTGTTCAGATAAGAGTAACATCTGGTCCCGCTATTGAAAAGCCTGGTGATTTAGCGGCCCTCTTAACAAGTCTCAATGATGGAGATGTTCTTTTTATTGACGAAATCCATCGTCTTTCAAGAAGTATTGAAGAAGTGCTTTATCCTGCTATGGAAGATTTCGCTTTAGATATTATCATAGGTAAAGGTCCATCAGCCCGTTCAATAAGACTTGACTTAAAACGCTTTACACTTATTGGTGCAACAACCCGTGCAGGTCAGCTCTCTGCACCAATGAGAGACAGATTCGGTATAATTTTAAAACTCGAGCTTTATACACCTGAAGAACTTGCAAAAATAGTAACACGAAGTGCAAATATTTTAGGTGTCGGTATTGATAATGATGGTGCGTTAGAAGTTGCCTCGCGTTCAAGAGGCACACCAAGAATTGCAAACAGGCTTTTAAAACGTGCAAGAGATTTTGCTGAAGTTAAAGGTGATGGTGTTATTTCGGTTGAAAACGCACAACATGCTCTTTCGAGTATGGAAATTGACGAATTAGGTCTTGATATGACGGACAGAAACCTTTTAACTGCTATGATTGAAAATTATAATGGTGGTCCAGTAGGTCTTGAAACAATTTCTGCATTAATCGGTGAAGAATCGGTTACAATAGAAGATGTGTATGAGCCGTACTTAATGCAGTTAGGTTTCTTAACCAGAACACCGCGTGGTAGAAAGGTCACACCTTTAGGATATAAACATTTAGGATATAATGTACCTTTGGAGGACGGCGAACAAAACACATTCAAAAATTATTGATGGAGTGATTGTTTTGGGTAGATTATTCGGTACAGATGGTGCAAGAGGTGTTGCAAACACAGAAATTACCTGTGAATTAGCAATGGAAATCGGCAGAGCAGCCGCGATGGTTCTGACAAAGGAAAATAAAAAGAAACCAAGAGTTCTTATTGGAATGGATACAAGAGCATCTTCAGAAATGCTTGAGTCAGCCATTTCAGCAGGTCTTTGTTCAGTGGGCGCTGATGTAATGCTTTTAGGTGAAATTCCAACACCTGCAGTAGCATTTCTTGTGAGAAAGTACGAATATGACGCCGCAGTGATGATTTCTGCTTCGCATAATCCGTGTGAGTATAATGGAATTAAAATCTTTCAGGGTAATGGTTATAAATTGCCTGATGCTTTAGAAGAAGAAATTGAAGCAATTATTTTAGATAAAGCACAAATACCACCAGTAAAAATCGGTGGTGATGTCGGTAGAATAACAAGGTCAAAAACCGCAGTCAGTGATTATATTGAATATCTCTTGTCTGTAGCGAATGATGATATTGAAAAATATAATATCGGCAGTTTAAGTAACTTGAAAATTGCAGTGGATTGTTCAAATGGTTCTGCATCAGTTACCGCTCCGGATTTGTTTTTAAAACTTTGTCCCGAGGCACTTTTTATAAATGCTCATCCTAATGGAACAAATATAAATGAGAAATGCGGTTCAACACACCTTGACTCTTTGAGCAATTTCGTTGTGAGAAATAAATGTGATGTCGGTCTTGCTTTTGATGGTGATGCAGATAGATTTCTTGCAATTGATGAAAACGGCAATGAAGTAGATGGTGACAAATTACTTTCCATCTTTTCAAAATATATGAAATCAAAAGACAATTTGAAGAACAACACAGTTGTTGTTACTGTTATGAGCAATATGGGATTTTTCAAGTTCTGTGAAGATAACAGTTTAAATTGCGAAAAAGCAAAAGTAGGCGACCGTTATGTTCTTGAAAATATGTTGCAAGGTGATTACAATCTCGGCGGTGAACAGTCAGGTCATATAATATTCCTTGACCATTCAACAACGGGTGATGGTGAACTTTCTGCTTTGAAACTTCTTCTTATTATGAGAGCAACAAATATAAAACTTTCAGAACTTGCAAAAGAAATGAAAGTTTACCCACAGGTGCTTAAAAATATCCGTGTTTCAGATTTCGGTAAAGCGCGTTTTCCACACGATGAAGAAATAAAAAATGCAATAAACTCAGCAGAAAAGGAATTAGGTAATAATGGCAGAGTTCTTGTTCGTGTTTCTGGCACAGAACCGCTTATAAGAGTTATGCTTGAAGGTATAGATGAAAATAAAATTAAAGTTCTCGCAGATGAACTTGCAGATGTTATTAAGGAGAGATTACTTTAATGCGTATTACAGACGCTTGGAAGGATTATGAATTGTTAGATTGTTCTGACGGTGAAAGACTTGAAAGGTGGGGCGATATTATTCTTATTCGCCCTGACCCACAAGTTATTTGGAAAACCGAGAAGAAAAATAAATTGTGGTATGAAGCACATGCAAGGTATCACCGTTCTAATACTGGTGGTGGCTCGTGGCAATTCTACAAAAAAATACCAGAAGTATGGCAGATTAAATTTAATGATTTGGAATTTAATTTAAAACCAATGTCTTTTAAACATACCGGTGTTTTTCCTGAACAGGCTTGTAACTGGGAATTGGTACGCGATATTATAAAAAATAGTGGTCGTGAAGATGTTAAAGTGCTTAATCTTTTTGCTTATACAGGTGCGGCAACAGTTTCAGCACTTAAAGCAGGAGCTTCAGTAGTACATGTTGATGCTTCAAAAGGTATGGTGCAGTGGGCAA
>CALAEU010000223.1 GCA_937891215.1 uncultured Clostridia bacterium | reverse complement strand
TTCTTCGTGGTGTTGACAGAAAAGGTATTGAACGTGGTCAGGTTCTTTGCAAACCAGGTTCAATCAAACCTCACACAAAATTCAAAGGACAGGTTTATGTTCTTTCTAAAGATGAAGGTGGCCGTCATACTCCATTCTTCAACAACTATCGTCCACAGTTCTTCTTCAGAACAACTGACGTAACAGGTGTTATTACTCTTCCAGAAGGCACAGAAATGTGTATGCCTGGCGATAACGTTGAAATGACTGTTGAACTCATCACTCCAATCGCTATCGAAAAAGGTCTTCGTTTCGCTATCCGTGAAGGTGGCCGTACAGTTGGTTCAGGTGCTGTTACAGAAATCGTTGAATAATTAGCACTTTAAAAGAACTAATTAACTAATAAAAAATCGGTGTGGTAGGTAACTACTACACCGTTTTTGTTTTTGGTAGAATTATTATATTATCAGTGGAAACCCTTGATTTTACTGGTGTTCTACGATTAGTAGAGAACTTCTACAAAGAGTTTCTTGATTTTTTTATTTATTTATGCGAAAATAAACTTGCGCAAAGCAAAACACCGCGGGGTTTTATAATTGTTATAGTAAAAGGGGTTTTAATATGGATAAAAAATCAATGGGAACTTTTCTTACGGATTTAAGAAAAGAAAGAGGTTTAACGCAACAGGAAGTTGCAGACAGCCTTAATGTATCAAATAAAACAATAAGCAAATGGGAGCGTGACGAAGGTTACCCTGAAATTACAATCCTTACAGAAATTGCAAAGTTTTATAGCATTACAACGGATGAACTTCTGCAGGGTGAGCGATTCATAAAAGAAAAAGCAATATATGAAGAAAATAAGAAAGATAAATTTTTAGAAACAAGTAAAACAATTTCAATTGTTTCAAATACAGTAAGTGTATTCTCTTTTATAGTTTTATTTATGTGTTGTCTTTTAGTTACAGTTACAGGATTTCCAGGTTTTATGTATGGAATTGTAGGCTGCATTATAATATCTTTACTTTGCTTTGTTTTAAATAAAACTTTATTTAATATTACAAAGAAAGAGAAAAAAGAAATAACCCGTACTAATATAAATTTGCTCTGTTTCTCGCAATTCTTTGCTTACACAAATACAATTGCAAGTGTTTTGTTATATATGAATGAGAGATTAGCTATTTTAGCAAGGGGAGATTCTTACATACCTTTTGCACTTTTAATATCAATTGTGATTGTATACAAATATCACTTACGATTACTGAAAACCAACAATTTATATAGTGTTTCAAAAGAAAATGAAAAGTTAAAGAAAAAGTTGTCAATAATTTCAAAAGTGTTAATTATTACCGGATTTATCGGTGCAATTATTTTTGCATTAATTGAAGCTAATAATAGTTATATATACAATGGTTACGATAAGGTTGAAGAATTTGTGTTGTATCTGCAACTTACTGTTATGGATGTTTCAATAGGTTCGATTGTATTAATTGGGATTATGACCTGGATTTATAACAAAATGAAAGTTTAAAATAAAATGTAAAAGAACAAGGTGATTCACAAAATGAATCACCTTGTTCTTTTATAAATTTATTCTTCTGTGTTTATAATAAAATTCTTTATCGTGTTCACTTATTTCTCTTAAAACTTTGCAAGGATTACCAACTGCAACAACATTTGCTGGAATATCTTTTGTAACAACGCTACCAGCACCTATTACGGTATTGTCACCAATGGTAACACCAGGGAGAACTATAACTCCAGCACCAAGCCAGCAGTTTTTACCAATGTGAACAGATAAGTTGTATTGCAAAGCCTTTTCTCTTAATTCAGGTAAAATAGGGTGACCCGCAGTTGCAATTACTACATTCGGCCCTAACATTGTGTAGTCACCAATGTAAATGTGAGTATCATCAACAAGGGTTGCATTAAAGTTAAAGTAAACATTATCACCTAAATGAACATGTCTGCCACCCCAATTAGAATGAAGCGGAGGTTCAATGTAACAGTCTTTACCAACTTCAGCAAACATTTCTTTTAACATTTCAGAACGCTTTTCAAGTTCGGTAGGCCTTGTAGCATTAAAATCATAAAGCCTGTCAAGGCATTTAATCTGTTCTTTAAAAATATCTTCATTATTCGGGTCGTAAATTTCGCCCGATTGCATTTTTTCATAATCAGTCATTTATATTACCTTCAATTCTTTTTGCAGTATCAAAAGCCATTTTGAAAAAATCATCAGGTGTAACACCAATCAAATCATCGTGGGTGTGTTTATCTGGTTTGTTTTTTATACAGAGTTCAAGACTAATCCATTTATCCCAGTTAAGTCTTTTTAAATTATCAAAGAATCTTTGCCAATTAACTTTACCTCGTTTTAACGGCATAATGTGAGCATCGTCTGTCCAGAAAATTCTGTTACCTGTAACACCCATATTGTCATTTATATGCAAGAAAAAGAGTTTGTCGCCAAAATCTTTTAATAAATCGTAACCTGCGTTGTAGCAGAGTTCGTGACCTGTATCAATACAGAAACCACAGTTCTTTCTCTCAGATAAATACTTCTTTATACCGTAAAGACACTCAACACCCTCGGTGTTTTCAAATGCTAAATTCAAGTCATATTTTTCTGCTTCATCAATTAAAAGAGCAAAGTTTTTAATACCGGTATCGGTAACCTTTGCGAGTGTATCAAAACCTATATAAACATGACAAACGAGAGTTTTAATATCGAGTTTACCACAAGTGTTGATGCATTTTATAAGTTTATGAAAAATCGGTGGTTTTTCTTCAGTCCACATATCACACACATTATCAAACGGAGCGTGAATTGAAGCTATTTCTAAACCGATTTCTCTTGCAAAATTTACATTATCGGTAAATTCTTCACTGTCGCTCCAGTCAAAAAATACGCCATCAAAACCAGCATTTTTAACAGACATCATCTGCTCATTTAAAGGAATATCAAAAAAATCTTTTTCTACATTTACTGCCGTTTTCATTTTGCCACCAGATTACTTTAAGTTAATTGTGTATTCGGCAAATTTACTGTCGATATTTTTTCCCTCAACAAAATTTCTTGCCTTAAAAATAATTTTATCGTCATAAACTTCGCCGATGTAACCTACACCTAAATCAGTAATACCGAAGTTATTAGGTTTTCTGTAGCCAGGAACACTCAAAGAATAAACACCATTTTCTTCGTTTAAAACTTCAAAAGTTTTTTCAAATACACCACCATGAAGATGTCCGTTTATAAAGAAAACATTTTTAAATTCTTCCATAACGGCTCTTACATCATCTGATTGTTCACCCATATCACCAGTTTTCCAAACCTCAGGAAGCCCGTGTGTAAAAGCGAATGCCTGATGGCACATAACAAAAGCGGGTTTACCGTCTTTAGTAGCTCTTTCTAATTCTTTTCTTAAAAATTCAATTTGTTCTTTGCTTATGTATGCTTTTTCAAGAACTCTTTTTTCAGTACCTATAACAATAAAAGTGTAACCGTTCAAATCGTAAGAATAGTAGCTTTTTTTGTTTGTGTCAATATTGAGATATTCGTTTACTTTATTCATAATAATCTTCTGATTACGACCATATTGTAAACGAACATCGTGGTTACCCATAGTAATAAAGAGTTTTAATTTATCTTTGTATGTATCAAAAACTTGGAAAAATCTTTTGTATTCGCCCTTTTTACCAAGTTCAGCAATATCTCCTGCCATAAGTAAAGCGTCAAATTTTACGCCTGAATTAAAAATATCTTTAAAACAGTTCTCTACATTGTGTGCAAGATATTCTTTCTTGGAAAAGTGTGTGTCCGCAATACAAGCAAAAGAGAGTTTAACGTTTTCTGGATCGGTGAATTTTATTGGAGTTTCAGTTGATAACTCATATTCAACCTCACTACTTGGCAAAAGTGCCTGTAATTGTGCTTTGTATTTTGTAATAAAAATTTCTAAAGACATAATAAAACCCTTTCAAAACAATATATAGATATTATATATTGTTTAGGTTTTATTGTCAATTCAAATAAATGTTGCTTATTTGTATATAATGTGTTATATTTGTTATAAGTATAAACTTTTTTTAGGAGGTTTTGACAATGGCAGTAGATAAGAGAACATATCCTACCTGGTTAAATGGTGAGGTTAAGAGTGTGCAAAAAGAATACACAGAGCCTACAAAGTTACTTGATGAAAACGGTGATTTAGTGGCACCTGGTTGGGCAAGACACATGGTATTCCAGTATGACAGAAGTCAGGTTGTTCCGAAAATGCGTAGTAAGGAATGGGACTTCTATCAGATTTCTAATGGTAAATATGCAGTTCAGTTAAACTTTGCAAATATTTCATTTGGTGGATTTATAAGTGCTAAACTTATAGATTTACATAACAAACAACACGACAGAAAACACGATACAAACACAGTTTGTGATGCAACTGTACTTTATGTAGGAGGCAGAGAAAAATACAAAATGCCACCAAAAGGTGATGTGCCTAATAATCTTAAATACACGGTTGAAAGTTTTTTAGGCAAAGCAGAATTTGAATTTGATACAAAAGAAACAAGTAGAACACTTTATTTTAAAGGTAAAGTGAAAGATGAAGACGTTATTTGTGACTTCCATATGGATATTCCTGAAGGACTTGAAAACATAACAACAGTTCTTCCTTTTAAAAATATGAAGACAGGCTTTTTTATGACAACAAAACAGAATTGTATGCCTTGCTCTGGTACATTTAAATTTGGCGACAAGGTTGTTGAATTTTCAAAAGAAGACACCTTCTGCGCTCTTGACTGGGGTAGAGTAAATACACCTTACCAGTTAGTATGGTACTGGGGTAACGGTGCACAGAAAATTAAAGATGAAGATGGTACTGAGCATACAGTAGGCTTTGAAATTACCTGGGGTATAGGTGACGAAAGTTACGCTACTGAAACTGCAATTTTCTATGACGGAAAACTCCATAAATTCGGAGCAGTCGATGTTGAGAAATTCCCTAAAACCAACGGTTTTATGAATGAGTGGAAATTTGTTTCAGAAGATGGCAGATTTGATATGACAATGAAACCATTCTTTGATAATCATTCTGATACAAATGTGCTTAACCTTTTAAGAATGCACACACACCAACTTCACGGTATATGGAATGGTACAGTTACTCTTGATGATGGTAAAAAGATTGAGATAAAAGATATGTACGCATTCTGCGAATACTGTGAAAATAAATGGTGAATTTATGGGAAATTTAAAATTTTATTTGCTGACGGATACTCACTATTTTGAAGAATCTTTAGGTGCAGAGGGTAAAGCGTACGAAGAATATATGAAAACGGAAGCGTTTTACTTAAAAGAAAGTAGCACTATAAATAAAGCGGTGTTTAAAAAACTTAAAGAAGATAAAGAAACTGAGATTATTATAATTCCCGGTGACCTTTCAAAAGATGGTGAGTATGAAAGTCACAAAAGTTTAATTAAAGAATTAAACGAACTTAAAGAATCAGGTAAAAAGATTTTTGTGCTTACTGCCGGTCATGATTATAACGAATTCGGCAGAAGTTATAAAAATGATGAGTTTGTTCCTGTGAAGGGTACAGAATTTAAAGAACTTTACAATTTATATTACGAATTCGGCTACAAACAAGCTCTTTCAGTAGATGAAGAAACGCTTTCTTATATTGCAGAGATTGCACCTGATGTAAGAATTCTGGCACTTAACTGTGACAGTAAAAACGAAACTAAAGGCACAATAGATGAAAGACTTTTAAACTGGGCAAAAGAACAACTTGACAAAGCAAAAGCAGACAAGGCATACACAATCGCTATGTGTCATTACCCGATAATTCCGTCTGTGCCTGTGTTCGATTTAGTCGGCGATGCCCATGTTAAAAACTGGCGTGAAATTGCAACATTTCTTGCAGATAATGGTGTGGAGCTTGTTCTCACGGGTCATATGCACATTCAGAGTATAAATGAATTTGTTACTGAAACTGGCAACAAATTAGTTGATATCTGTACCGCTACAACAGTTGGTACTCCTGCTAAGTACAGAAAAATTGAGATTGCTTCAAATGGCAGAATGGATGTAAAATCAATTGATGTTACAGGATTTGCTCTACCAGATAATTTTAATTCATACGAAGAATTTTTTGATTGGCGATTTGATTATTCAATAAAGAATAAAATCAGAAAAATTCTTGATGGCGGTAATGGAGTAGGTAAGGTATTGAAAAAAATTGGTTTAAGAGTACTTAATTCAATTAAGCTTGGCACAATTTCAAGAATTTTGTTTATTAGAATTGATAAATCTTTAAAAGAGAAAAAACTTATAGATTTTGCAGGAGAGATAGGCACTGCGATTTTTAAAGGTGATCAACCCTTTGTTGAGGGTACATCTGAGTTTATGGCAGTTAAAAAGGCGCTAGAAAGATTTGATTTTAAATTGAAAAAGGTCGAGCCAAAGTTCTCTAAAAATGGGGTTGAGGTAGATTTAACTACAATGATTTTAAATACTATCGGTAATAATAAGGGGTATTCTGATAATAATGCGGTTATTAACTTGAAAGGAAATATTAATTTATGAGTTCTTTAGCAACGCAAAATCAAGAAACAAAGCATTTAAAAACAAAAGAGTTTGTGCTATATCTTTTAGGTATATTCTTTTATACCTGTATGACAGGTATG
>CALAEU010000222.1 GCA_937891215.1 uncultured Clostridia bacterium | reverse complement strand
AGATTACTATTTGTAACCACTTTTTTACATATTTTGACAAATTTCTGCTTTTTGCACAAATGCTTTTAGTGTAATTTGTTTAAAATGTTACAAAAAATGTCGTATTTTTTCAATTATATTGAATAAAAATTACATTTCTGCTACAATATCTGGTAGTTGAGCGTCTTTTATTTCTGCTCGTAATTTTTCTATAAGAAGGTATTATCAATGAAACCAATCCGCACATTTATACACCAGAACGGTATTAAACTTGTTCTCAACGTAGAAAAACCAATTTACAATTTAACAAAAGGAAAACTCTGTAAAAACAGATTCCTTTCTTCCGTTGATATTCACCATATTGGAAGCAATGTAAAAATCATGAAAGAAACTGACAACGCAACCTACATAGCAAAATTCAAAGAAGATGGCACTATTGATAATGGTGACTTTAAAATTCTTTTAACAACAGATATGCATCTCGACGAAGACTATGATAAAAACGATAAAACTTTCGACAGAATATTCAAACAAATCCGCGATAATAAACCCGACCTTGTAATTTTTACAGGTGACTGCATCCAGTCTAAATTTCAGCAAATTGATGCAATTCAATTTGCTCAGTGGATGGAAGAAATCGGTATTTACTGGGCTTATGTTTTCGGCAACCACGAAGCAAGAGAAGAAAAAGAATATTATAAATATCTCATTTTCAAAAGTCTTGTCGATTATCCACACTGCCTTTCAAAATTCGGTAATCCTGACCTTTTCGGGTATGGTAATTTTATAATTAATATAATGAATTCTGAAACTGAAATAAAACAGTCACTTTTCTTCTTTGACTCAGGCAGAGATGTTATTGAACATCACGCTCTCAATGACAATGTTCCGTTAGAATATGTAAATAGTTATGACTACATAAAACCATCACAAATCCGTTGGTACGAAAACGAACTCAAGTCATTAAGAACCACTTACGGAGAAGTAAAAAACTCTCTTTATATGCACATTCCGATTCCTGAATACAAACAAATATTTAAGTTAGATGAAAATGGTGACTATTTAAGAGATGAAAACGGAGAACTTATAAGACTCAGTGATAAGCAACTCCCAAGAAACGAAAATGCAAAAATTCTTTACGGCAGAGCATTTGAAACTGTTGGTTGTTCAAAACATAATTCACATCTTTTTGAAAGTATGAAAAAGAATAACGCGGTTGCTATTTTTTCTGGTCACGACCATGTAAACGATATTGCATTCAGACTCGAAGGAATACTTCTGGTTTATGTTCAGTACGCAAGTTATAACGCTTATAATTTAGGCAACTACGAAGGTATTGTTTCTTTACCTGAAAGTGAATGGCAACAAGGTGTTACAATTTCGACTGTAAAAAATGATGGTTCGATGGAAGTAAAACAAATCTTAAATAACATATATCTTTAAAATAAACAAAAATGCCTGTAAGCTTCAAGCAGGCATTTTTGTTTATTTTCAGTTTACAAATTAGTTATATTATGTATATTGAGGTGGTGTGTTATGTTTAAAATACTTGTTGTAGATGATGATAAGAATACTCGTAAATACATAAAGGCTATTTTGGAGAAAGAAGGTTTTTCTGTATCTACTGCTGAAAATGGTGAAGTGGCTTTGGATATACTGGATGAAACTCATATCGATTTAATTGTTTTAGATATCATGATGCCAAAAATGGATGGATACGAATTCACTAAACTACTGCGTGATGGAAACAATAATCTCCCTATTCTTATGGTATCGGCAAAACAACTACCACAGGATAAAAAACAAGGTTTTCTTGTTGGTACTGACGATTACATAACCAAACCCATTGATGAAGAAGAAATGATATTAAGAATAAAAGCATTATTGCGTAGGGCAAAAATAGCAAGTGAGCAACAAATTGTAATTGGTGATGTAATAATCGATTATAATTCTTTGACTGTATCAAAACACAATGAAAGAATAGAGCTTCCACAAAAAGAATTCCTTTTACTATATAAACTATTGTCCTATCCAGATAAGATTTTCACACGAATTCAGCTTATGGATGAAATTTGGGGACAAGATTGTGACACAGGCTGGGAAACTATAACTGTTCATATTGGCAGATTGCGAAAGAAATTTGAGAATTGGGAAGAGTTTGAAATTTGTTGTGTCCGTGGTTTAGGTTACAAGGCGGTGAAGAAAATATGAAGAATAAATTATTACTTCAATCTGAAAAAAAGCATAAACTTGTTCTTGTTATAGTGTTTTCATTAGCTATATTTATAGTGTTGTCAGCAACAATGCTTCTTATTGCTTCTGGATTGACTCTTTTAGTAAAAGCAGGATTTCTTGATAATATACCTGATCAACGCGAAAGTGCAAATATTGTTATTTTAATTATGGTAATATCAAGTGTAGTTTTAGGAACATTTTTAACCTCAACTGCTGTCAACACGTTACTTTACCCCTTCAATGTTTTGAGAAAGGGATTAAACAGATTAGCGACCGGAGATTTTAAAGCAAGAATTTCTTATAATACTCCACTCAAAAAATTGGGATTTGTAAATGTTTTAGAGGAAAGTTTTAATTCATTAGCAAACGAATTGGAGCACACTGAAATTCTACGTTCTGATTTTATAAATAACTTCTCCCACGAATTCAAAACCCCTATTGTTTCAATTGCAGGTTTTGCAAAGATTTTAAAAAACAGCGATTTAACTGACGAACAAAGAAAAGAATATTTAGATATAATAGAAGAGGAATCTTTAAGATTATCAGCACTTGCCACGAATACTCTTAATTTAACTAAGATAGAAAATCAGACAATTCTTACTGATGTCACAACATTTAATATTTCAGAACAAATCAGGAATTGTATCCTTATTTTAGAAGATAAATGGACAAAGAAAAATCTTAATTTAATTATAGATTTTGACGAGTATGATATAACTGGAAATGAAGAGATGCTCAAACAAATATGGTTAAATCTTTTGGATAATGCAATAAAGTTTTCTGAAGACAATGCAGATTTAGAAATAAAAATAACAAAAACATCCAATAAATTAACTATAGATATTTCCAACTATGGAGACATCATAAGTGATGATGATAAAGAAAGGATATTTGATAAATTCTACCAAAGTGATACTTCTCGTTCTTCTGAGGGTAATGGTATAGGTCTTGCGATTGTAAAAAAAGTTGTAGAACTACATGAAGGTGAAATAAATGTGATAAGCGAAAACAACAAAACAAAATTTAGTGTAACAATTTAATTTTTAGAAGTGGGTAATTTAATCCACTTCTTTTTGTTTAGTTTGAGTTTAGAATTATGTTTTATACTTTAATAAGCATATCCGAATCTCTTCCTGTAACAATCCCTTCTCCAGGTCTTTAGTTTGTTTGTAACTCCGAAAATCAGCAAACAAAAAAAGATTCGGATATGCAGTTATTAAAAGGAGAAACATTATGAACGAAGTGAAACCGCCAAAAAAACAAGTTATTTACGCTTATATTATAGGAATTATTATTATCATCTTATTAAATATACTTGTTTTTCCAAAACTAAGCCAACTAAGAGTTACAGAGGTAGGTTATGATGTATTTATTTCTATGACAGAAAACAAAGAGGTTGGTCAAGTACAAATCCAAGACAATAAAATAATTTTTACTAACAGAGATAATAGTAAAATATACAAAACAGGAAGAGTTGATGATAGTGGTCTCATTGCTCGCTTATATAATAACGATGTTAAGTTTTCAAGTGAAATTGTAGAAGAAGCTTCTCCTATCTTAACTTTTTTGACTGGTTGGATATTACCTTTTGGTATCATGCTTCTGATAGGTCAATTTATTTCCAAAAAGATGATGAAAAAAATGGGTGGCTCGAACTCTATGAAGTTTAATATAGGTAAGAGCAATGCAAAAATATATGTAAAATCATCAAATGGAATCAAATTTAAGGATGTTGCAGGTGAGGATGAAGCAAAAGAGAATCTTTCTGAAATAGTTGATTATCTTCACAATCCAAAAAAATATGAAGAAATTGGTGCATCTATGCCAAAAGGTATTCTGTTAGTTGGACCACCTGGCACCGGTAAAACAATGCTCGCAAAAGCAGTTGCAGGTGAGGCAAATGTTCCTTTCTTTTCCATCTCTGGCTCGGAATTTGTTGAAATGTTTGTTGGTATGGGTGCTTCTAAAGTAAGAGACCTTTTCAAGCAAGCAAAAGAAAAAGCTCCTTGCATTGTATTTATTGATGAAATTGATGCAATAGGTAAAAAGAGAGATGGGCAATTGAGCAGTAATGATGAACGAGAGCAAACTTTAAACCAACTTCTTACTGAAATGGATGGATTTGAAGGTAATTCTGGGGTTATTATTCTTGCAGCTACAAACAGACCAGAATCTCTTGACCCTGCTCTTACACGCCCTGGTCGTTTTGACAGACGAGTTCCAGTGGAACTACCTGATTTAAAAGGACGAATCGATATTTTACAGGTACACGCTAAAAAAGTTAAAACTGCACCTGATATAGATTATGAAAAAATTGCAAAAATGGCTTCGGGTGCTTCTGGTGCTGAACTTGCCAATATAGTAAATGAAGCAGCCTTAAGAGCCATAAGAAATAATAGAAAACTTGTTACTCAAGCGGATTTAGAGGAAAGCATAGAAGTTGTAATTGCGGGTTATCAGAAGAAAAATGCGATTCTTACAGATAAAGAGAAATGTATTGTTGCTTATCATGAAATTGGTCATGCATTAGTCGCCGTTTTACAAGAGCATACAGCACCTGTGCAAAAAATAACTATTATTCCGCGAACATCAGGTGCATTAGGTTACACAATGCAAGTAGAAGAAAACAATAAATACCTTCTTTCAAAAGAAGAAATCGAAAATAAAATCGCTACGTTTTTAGGTGGCAGAGCCGCTGAAGAAATTGCTTTTGGTTCTTACACTACAGGAGCCTCTAATGATATTGAACAAGCAACGAAATTAACTCGTGCAATGATTACCCGATATGGAATGTCTGACAAATTTGACATGGTTGCATTAGAGACAATTAATAACCAGTATCTTGGTGGTGATTCTTCTTTAGCTTGCTCTTATGAAACCCAAACTGAAATTGATATAAAGACAATTGAAATAATAAAAGCTCAACATGAAAAAGCAAAAAAACTACTTAGAGAAAACAAAAACAAATTAGATATTCTTGCAAAGTATCTTTATGAAAAAGAAAC
>CALAEU010000221.1 GCA_937891215.1 uncultured Clostridia bacterium | reverse complement strand
ATCTTGTTGATTTTGATATGGTTTACGGTCATAGAAATGATATTGACGGTTACGCAAAAGCATTAACTGCTTTTGACAAATGGTTACCTGAATTTATAAAGAATATGAAAAGTGATGATATCTTAATTATTACCGCTGACCACGGCTGTGACCCCGGTGACTTAAGCACCGACCACACAAGAGAATATGTACCATTTATTATGTACGGTGAAAATATTGAACCTAAAAACAATGGTACAATTGACGGATTTACATTCGTTGCAGATACTGTAAAAAATCTTTTAATGGGTTGATAAATTATGACAGATAAAGAATTAGTTTTAAAAGCCGTTGAGGCTATGAGAAATTCATATTCACCTTACTCGAATTTCAAAGTGGGTGCAGCATTACTTACTGAAAGCGGCAAAGTTTACACCGGTTGCAATATTGAAAATGTAGCTTTTGGACCTTCAATATGTGCAGAGCGTGTTGCGTTTTTTAAAGCAATTTCTGAAAATGAAAAGAATTTTTTAAAAATTGCAGTTGTCGGTGGCAAAGATGGCATAATATCCTCCTCTACCCCACCTTGTGGCGTTTGCAGACAGGTAATGCGTGAATTTTGCAACGACGATTTTGAAATTTTAATTGTCAGAGAAAACGAGAATTATGATAAGGTTTTACTTAAAGACCTATTACCTCAATCCTTTAAACCGGAGATTTTATCAAAATGAGAATGTATGATATTATTAAAAACAAGCGTGATAATAAAGAATTAACAAAAGAAGAAATCGAATTTTTTGTTAAAGGGTATACTGATGGCAGTATTCCTGACTATCAGGCATCTGCTCTCACAATGGCAATCTTCTTTAATGGTATGACTGAAAAAGAAACTGCTATCTTAACACTTGCTATGGCAAATTCCGGTGATACAGTTGATTTAACTTGCTTTGGTGATAAAACTGTAGATAAGCACTCAACCGGTGGTGTTGGTGATAAAACAACTTTAATTGTAGCACCAATAGTTGCGTCTTTAGGTTGCATTATTGCAAAAATGAGTGGTCGCGGTTTAGGGCACACAGGCGGTACTGTTGATAAATTAGAGTCTATTGATGGTTTCAACACTTCACTTACCAATAAAGAATTCTTTGAACAAGTTAAAAATATTGGTATTGCCGTAGTTGGTCAGACAGGTAATTTAACACCCGCTGACAAAAAACTTTATGCATTACGCGATGTTACTGCTACTGTTGACAGTATTCCGCTTATTGCTTCAAGCATTATGAGTAAAAAGTTAGCGGCAGGTTCACACACAATAGTGCTTGATGTTAAATGTGGTAGTGGTGCTTTTATGAAAACACCAGAAGACGCAAAAGCATTGGCAGAAGAAATGGTTAAAATCGGTAAAAACAACGCCAGAAATATGGCGGCTATTATTACCGATATGAATACTCCTCTTGGCAAAAATATTGGTAATTCACTTGAGGTTATTGAAGCAATTGAAATTTTAAAAGGCAAAGGTGCAGAAGATTTAAAATATGTTGCCTGTGCTCTTGCTTCAGAAATTGTTTCTCTTTCAAAAAATATTAATATAACAGAAGCAAGCGAATTAGTAGAAAATGCAATTTCAAGTGGCAAGGCATATGAAAAACTTAAAGAATGGATTGTAGCACAAGGCGGAAAAAAAGAATGGATTGAAAATCCTGACAATTTCCCGAAAGCACAATTTAAAGAAGATATAATTGCAGAAAATGACTGCTATATTTCTTCTATGAATGCAGAAAAAATTGGCATTTCATCTGTTATTTTAGGCGCAGGTCGTGAGAAAAAAGATGATATAATTGATATGACCGCTGGTATAATCCTCAATAAAAAAACTGGCGATAAAATAAAAAAAGGCGATATAATCGCCACACTTTACACCAGTAATAAAAATTCTTTAAAATCTGCAAAAGAAAAATTCCTTACAGCAATTGAATTTTCAGACAAAAAACCAGAAGAAATTCCTTTGATATACGAAATTGTGAGATAAATAAAAATATGGGGCTGTAAAAAACTTAACGTTTTTTCAGCCCCATTATTATATTAAAACTCAATTTTTTCTTCAATATACTTAACTAAATCTGCTATAGGAATTCTTACTTGTTCCATAGTATCTCTGTCACGGACTGTTACGCAATTATCTTCTTCACTCTCGAAGTCGTAAGTAATGCAGTAAGGTGTACCGATTTCGTCCTGACGGCGATATCTTTTACCAATTGAACCTGCATCGTCAAATTCAACATTGAATTTCTTTGAAAGTGTGCTGAAAACTTCAGTTGCTTTTTCGTTTAATTTCTTTGAAAGTGGAAGCACTGCACATTTGAATGGTGCAAGAGTTGGGTGAAGTCTTAAAACAACACGTGTGTCATTCTTTTCTGCGTCAACAACCTCTTCATCATAAGCCTCAGTAAGAATTGCTAAGAAAAGTCTTTCAACACCTAAAGATGGCTCAATAACATAAGGAATGTATCTTTCATTTGTTTCAGGGTCAAAGTAGTCAAGGCTCTTACCTGATGTATTTATATGTTGAGTTAAATCGTAGTCAGTTCTATCTGCAACACCCCAGAGTTCACCCCAACCGAATGGGAATAAGTACTCGAAGTCAGTTGTTGCTTTTGAGTAGAAGCAAAGCTCTTCTTTATCGTGGTCACGAAGACGAAGGTTTTCTGCCTTGATATTTAATGAATAAAGCCAGTCACGGCAGAAGCCACGCCAATATTCGAACCATTCAAGGTCTGTACCGGGTTTGCAGAAGAATTCAAGTTCCATTTGCTCAAATTCACGAACACGGAAAATGAAGTTACCAGGTGTGATTTCGTTACGGAATGATTTACCAATCTGAGCAACACCAAATGGCACTTTTTTTCTTGTTGTTCTCTGAATATTTGCAAAGTTTACGAAAATACCCTGTGCAGTTTCTGGTCTTAAGTAAAGTTCGTTTTTGCTATCTTCAGTAACACCCTGGAATGTTTTGAACATTAAGTTAAACTGACGGATGTCTGTAAAGTTGTGTTTACCACAATCAGGGCAAGGAATTGCCTTTTCTTTGATGTAATCCATCATTTGCTCATTTGACCAACCTGCAACAACAGTACCGTCAAAATCTTCAATTAAATTATCTGCTCTGTGACGAGTTTTACATTCACGACAATCCATCAATGGGTCAGAGAAACCGCCAAGGTGACCAGAAGCAACCCAAGTCTGCGGATTCATAAGAATTGCACTGTCAAGACCAACGTTGTATGGGTTTTCCTGGATAAACTTTTTTCTCCACGCATTTTTAATATTGTTTTTGAGTTCAACACCTAAAGGACCGTAATCCCATGTATTTGCAAGGCCACCATAAATTTCACTACCTGCATACACAAAACCTCTGCCCTTACAAAGAGCAACAAGTTTTTCCATAGATTTTTCTGCGTTATTCATCTTTATCTATCCTTTCAAAAAAGAATTAAATTACATTAGTAATCAGTAGAAAGTGTTTCAGTTGTTTCAACTAAATCACCAAAACCACTTTTGTACATAGCGTAATAAAGTCCGCGTTTTTCTAATAATTCCTCGTGAGTACCGCGTTCTCTTATTGTGCCATTATCTATAAACAGAATTTCGTCTGCTTTACAGATTGTAGAAAGTCTGTGAGCAACAACAAAGTTTGTTCTGCCCTTCATAACCTCGTTCATACCCTTTTGTACGAGAAGTTCTGTTCTTGTATCAACAGAAGACGTCGCTTCGTCAAGTATGAGCACTGACGGATTTTTTAAGAATGCTCTTGCAATTGTAATAAGTTGCTTCTGACCGCCCGAGAGATTTCTGCCGTTTTTCTCGATCATGGCGTCAAGTCCGCCCTTGGCGCTCACCAC
>CALAEU010000220.1 GCA_937891215.1 uncultured Clostridia bacterium | reverse complement strand
CTTATGAGTAAGTTCTGCAAGTGGGTTTGTCTGGTCCATAAATTGTGAAAGTGGAGATGAACCAAAGAACTCTTTAATTGCAGCAATAACCGGCCTGATATTTATAAGTGCGGAAGGAGTTGCCTTGTCTGGTTCCTGAGCCTGAAGAGTCATTCTTTCACGAATAACTCTTTCCATTCTTGTGAAACCAATTCTGAACTGGTTTTGAAGGAGTTCACCAACAGAACGGATACGACGGTTACCAAGGTGGTCAATATCATCTGTGGTGCCGAGCTCATTACCAAGGCAGTTAAGATAGTTAATTGTAGCAAAAATATCATCAATTGTAATAGTTTTTGGAATAAGAGCGTCGCAGTTTTCTCTCATTTTTTCATAGAGTTCTTCACCGCTGTCGCCATACTGGTTAATAAGGTCTGAAAGTACGCTGAAACATACCTTTTCGTTAATAGCAATTTCTTCAAGTTGCTCAGTTGTAAATCCCTTTACGAAATCCATTGGATCAACCATACCATTAGAAATAACTTTAACTACTCTTTCTTCAACAGTAAGGAGTACTTCTTTTACACCTGCTCTGTCGATTTTATCAGCCATTTCTTTAGATACTTTTTCGCCTTCATCCAAAAGGAGTTCGCCTGTCATTGGGTCAAAAACAGGAGCAGCAAGAATTCCACCTGCTATTCTTTCTTCAATAGCAAGCTTCTTATTGTATTTATAACGACCAACTCTTGAAATATCATATCTGTGTGGGTCAAAGAAAAGACCATCAAGATGTGCTTGTGCAGTTTCGAGTGTTGGAGGTTCACCAGGACGAAGTTTTTTGTAAACTTCAAGTAAAGCTTCCTCTGTGTTCTGTGTTGTATCTTTTTCGAGAGTTGCTTCGATTCTGTCGTCATCACCGAAGAATTCACGAATTTCAGCATTAGAACTTAAACCTAATGCTCTGATAAATGTTGTAATAGGAAGTTTTCTGTTCTTATCAATTCTTACATTGAATACATCATTCTGGTCTGTTTCGTACTCAAGCCACGCACCTCTGTTAGGAATAACAGTAGTTGTGAAAAGTTTTTTACCATTTTTGTCAAATGTATTGCCGTAGTAAACACCAGGTGAACGAACGAGCTGTGAAATGATAACGCGTTCTGCACCATTGATAACAAAAGTACCACTATCGGTCATAATAGGGAAGTCACCCATATAAACCTCGTTATCCTTAATCTCGCCTGTTTCCTTGTTGTAAAGTCTGACTGTAACTCTTAAAGGAGCTGCGTAAGTTGCATCTCTTTCCTTACATTCAGTCACACTGTACTTCGGCTTTTCGTCCATACGGTAATCTACAAAACTTAAAACAAGATTACCTGTATAGTCCGTGATTTCATCAATATCACGGAAAACCTCTTTAAGACCTGTGTCAAGAAACCACTTATAAGAATTCTTCTGAACCTCAATAAGATTTGGCATTTCCATAACCTCATTGATTTCAGCAAAACTCATACGGGTATTCTTACCAAGCTTTACGGGTTTCACATTCGCCATAAGTTTATCACTCCGTTCCTATAATTAACTCCTTTTTCACTGTTTAAGCTGAAAAAAGAAATATTTAACAAATTTCAACTGATAAAATTTTATGCGTAAAATTTAAAACGCATAAATTGTTACTTCTGCACAATAACAGAATAGCAAAATATGGTTAGCGACACTATTCCATTATTATAGATTTTACTAGTATAATACAATAGTTTCAAGATGTCAAGAGAAAAATGAAAAAACCTGGATTTTTTCATTTTTAGTGGTAAGTGTGTCAGTTGTCAGTGACTAGGAAACAGAAAATAGAAAAAACAACTACATTCTCTCATTTAAGGTTAAACCAAAAATGAAAGAATGTAGTCTTTTTATTCATATTTAATTATAATTACCGACACAGTTCCTACAATTCCGAATTACGCATTTACGAATTCCGAATTAAATCTTTCTCGCTCTTACAACGCCATCAAGTGAAGCAACTGCATTTGCAATATCGTCAGAAACATTATCAAGAACAAAGAGTGAATAAGCAAAGTCGCCTTTTGTGCCTGTTTTGAAGCCTTTAACTTCTGCACCGCCGAAAGCACCTAAAATATCGTTTGTACTTAAAGATGCTTTATGTATTACAGAAAGTCTTGCACCGTCACCGTCAACTGAAACATTCGGGAAGTTTACAGAATTTTTAATGTTACCCTTTTCTAAAAATTCTTTCATCTGAACTGCTGCCATATATGCACAGTTTTCTTCTGATTCAGGAGTAGATGCACCAAGGTGTGGAAGTGCTACTACATTTTCTGCACCTATAACATCATCTGTAGGAAAGTCTGTTACGTAGCACGAAACTTTACCGCTTTCAAGTGCTTTTAATAAATCTCCTGAATTTACAAGTTCACCACGTGCAAAGTTTAAAATCCTTACACCATCTTTCATTTTTCCGATAGTGTTTTCATTTATACTGCCTTTTGTTTCTGCAGTTGCAGGAATGTGAAGTGAAATATAATCTGCATTTTCATAAATGTCTTCTACACTGTTTACGAGTTCAACCTGTGAATTAAGAAGTGCTTTTGCTTCATCACTTAAAAATGCATCAAAGCCTACAACTTTCATACCTAATGAAATTGCTGCATCTGCCACAAGACGACCAATAGCACCAAGACCAATAAGACCTAATGTTTTACCCATAATTTCAGGACCGGCAAACTGTGATTTACCTTTTTCAACTAATTTACCAACACTTTCGCCTTCACCTTTTAAACCTTTGCACCAGTCGTAAGCAGCCATAACTTTTCTTGAAGAAACCATAAGACCACAAACAACGAGTTCTTTAACTGCATTTGCATTAGCACCAGGTGTGTTGAACACTACAACACCTTTACCTGCACAATCTGCTACAGGAATATTATTAACACCTGCACCTGCTCTTGCTACCGCCAAAGTTTTGTCATTGAAGTTATATTCATGCATTGAAGCAGAACGAACAATAATGCCATCAGGATTTTCACATTCTTCTAAAATGTTATAGTTTGAATCAAATTCTTTAAGACCGATTTTTGAAATTTTATTTAAAGTCAAAATATCCATATTAACCATTTTCCTTTTCAAATTTTTCCATAAAGTCAACGAGTGCTTTAACACCTTCAATTGGCATTGCATTATAAATTGATGCTCTCATACCGCCAACAGTTCTGTGACCTTTAAGGTTTACAAGACCTGCTGCAGTTGACTCTTTAACAAATTTAGCGTCTAATTCTTCATTACCTGTAACAAAAGGAACATTCATAAGTGAACGGTCTTCTTTTCTTACAGTACCTTTGAAGAGTTTACTGTTATCAAGGAAGTCGTAAAGCATTTTTGCTTTTGCTTCGTTTAACTCTTTCATTTTTTCGAGACCACCAAGATTTTTAATCCACTCTAAAACTAATTTGCATATATAAATAGTATAGCAAGGCGGTGTGTTATAAAGTGAATCGTTATCTGCGTGAATCTGGTAATTTAACATTGTTGGTGTAATGTCACGCGCTTTACCTAATA
>CALAEU010000219.1 GCA_937891215.1 uncultured Clostridia bacterium | reverse complement strand
TTATTATATAAATAATAACTCAAATTATTTTTGCCGCCAAATCCTCCAGCATAGGCTACCTCATCACTTGTTATTAAGCCTATAGATTTAGTTAAATTATTGTTTCCTTTATAACTTGTTTTATAGGTAAATAAATCATTGGTATTTTTACATTTCAAATTAGAAATTTGAATTTCATTATAAGTTTGTTCAATTTTCATGCTTGCGTAAGCTCTATAAAAAGTCACATTAATACCATATCCTAATTTCGTATCACTACTATTCCAAATATCATCAGTTATATTTACACTTCTATCATTACAAAAACCGGCATTTTTATCTATATACTCATCATAACTTATTTCTAAATTATCGGTGTACCATTTATCTAGTAAAACTTTTATAGTACTTTCATTAGTATTTGCATGCGTATCTTCATAATTATCACTTCCTGGTGTTCCATACATATATCCTACATATGCATTATCATTATAATTAGTATTAAATATAGAATTATACTTTTCATAACTCATAATTATTTCATCATCATTTAAAATCTGTTGAAGTTTTATTTTTTCATATTCATATTCTTCGGCACTGATTGAACCCACAACCCCTAAAATATGAGAAAAAGCAGTTGTATCTGAATATTCGCGGTATGTTGTACTTTCTTCTGCAACACCTTTAAATACACCACTGTTTTCAAGCACAATTGGTATAAGGTCAAGTGGTACATCTTCAGCAAAAGTATACGGCGAAGCAACTGAAAATCCGTTGTATTTCATACCAAAACATACAGACGCAATTTTTCTTGCTTCCACTCTGCCATAACCTTCAAGACCATATCTTTCAATAAGTGCATCAAGACACTCATCCGGTGTTGATTTTTCACCTTTCTCGAGTTCAAGCATATTTTCTGAAACCATATATTTAAACTCTGTTTCTTTATCTTTATCAACTACCAATTTACCTTTTTTATCGTAAATAATAGGTAATCTGTCAAGCCATTCGGCATCATTTTCTTCAAATAGTTTAATAAGTTCATAAATAACCCTGTTTCTCTCAGGTTGATTTTTATACGATGGAAATTCTGCATATTTAAAAACAAGAGAATATCCTTGTCTGTTTGTAACAAGTGGATTACCGCTTGTATCAAAAATTTCGCCACGCGAGGCTTTGATTGTTGTTTGTGTAACCGCAAGGTTTGCACTCGCCGCTTTATATTCAGCACCATCTATTATCTGTATTTTAACAAGGTAAAGAGCAAGACTTACAAAAACTGCAATAATAATGCCTACACCTATACGAGTTCTTTTTTTTCTTTGTTCTTTTGTCATTTATTTTCACCTAAATATTTTAATATTCTTCTACCTTAATATTCTTCTACTGTTCGGTTTGACTCGAAAACTACTTTCACTAAAAAATAGTAAACAGGAATAAACACCGATGTAAAAATAAATGATGGCAAATAAAATCTTAAAACCTGACTTAATGGATAACCGCCACCATCAAGCACAATGTAAATCATAATATATAAAGCAATATAAACTGCAACTGCACTAAGACCTAAAACCATCGCAGTTATAATATTGTTCCGCATAAGACGGTTTATTAAGATACTGCATACAGCACATATCAGCATAAAAACTAAAACATTATAACCGTCAACACCTACAGATAAATCCCATAAAAGACCTGCAAGAGTACCTAAAAGTGCAGAAACAATCTCTCTTTCAAACATCGAAATTGATATAAGTAAAGGTATAAGTAAAAATGCGTGAGCATCAAAAACACCATTTACCCTGGCACCAGTATTCTGCACAATTGCAGTAATAATTATAGCAACAACAAAAATTACTCTTCTTTTTATTTTCGGTTTGTTATTATCGTAATTCACGCATTTCACCTACCTTTATTTGAATTTTTATTATTCGCCAGTATCGCTTTCGCCCTGACCTATAAATGATGTAATAACAAAAACATCTGTTAATTCATTAAGGTCTGTGTAAGGCTTTATAGTAGCATAGGTAGAGGTTGTAATTTCATCAGTAGCTACAGAACTTACCTCACCTATAATAAGTCCGTGTGGGAAAACACCACCTGAACCTGATGTGCATACAATACCACCACTGACAATAGAGCTGTTTCTTTCTAATCCTTGTAATTTACAAAGCCCATCTTTTAAAAGTTTATTGTCACCTGAAACATATCCGTACTCTCTGGTTGCTGATTCGTAGGCACCAATATTTATTCTAGGGTCTAAAACTGTATAGACAACACTTGTAGATAAATTGACTTTTTTTACTATACCAACAACATAGTTACCATAAATAACAGGGTCGTTTACCTCTATACCTGAAGTAGAACCTGCATTTATAACAAATGAGCCATAAGGGTCTGCAACATCCCTTGAAACTACTGTTCCGTAAGCGAACTGATAGTCAGGATTCTGCACCTTTATATCGTAAAACTCTTCGTAAGCTACAACTTTTTGTTTTAATTCTTCGTAATCTGCAAGTTGCTCTCTGTAATCTGAAACCTGTTTTTCTAAATCTTCAATTTGTTCAAGATATTTCGATGAAGATGTGAATGCAGCAGAAAGTCCTGTCATTTCAGATGAAAAACTGGAAGCAAGATTTTGTATTGGTGTAAACACGAAACTCATAGCAGAGGTAAATGGTGAACTCGCGTTATGTGAAAACGCTGCACATATAATGCCTAAAAAAATCACACCCACAATTGCTACAAGACGCTTGAAACTTGCACTTTGTAGAAATCTTTTCATTTTAATTAACCCTTCTTATTAAATCCGAGGAAATCTTTTTCAAGACAAATACCAGTACCATTAACAACACAGTCAAGCGGATTTTTCGCTACGTGAACAGGCATACCTGTACCAGCCGCAATAAATTTATCAAATCCTCTTAAAAGTGCACCACCACCTGTAAGTGTAATACCTTTTTCAACAATATCCGCTGCAAGTTCTGGTGGAGTTCTATCGAGTGTATATTTAATAGCATCAAGAATCTGGTCAACAGATTGTGCCAACGCTTCCCTTACCTGTTCACTTGTAATTTCTACGGAAGCAGGCAAACCACTTATAGTACTTCTACCTTTAATTTCCATTGCTGCTTCACCTTCATAAGGGTAAGCAGAACCTAATTTAATTTTAGTATCTTCTGCAGAATATCCTAAAGCACCAGCAACAGGAGCTGCATACTTAAAAGATTCACCGAGTAACGTTACATTTGTATTCGCGTTAGATGCTGCTTTCGCAAGAACATCGGCAAAATGACCAGAATCACTTGCACTCAAACCAAACGCAGTAAGCGCATCAGTTACAATATCAGAGGTTGTAGCTAAGTCCAAACCATCGGCTGCAGCAAGAGCCATAATACCGTCAATACCTTGCAGCATATCTTCGGTCTTCCAGCCTG
>CALAEU010000218.1 GCA_937891215.1 uncultured Clostridia bacterium | reverse complement strand
CGACAGTGCATTTTGTTACTGCAGAATGTGATGCAGGACCTATTATTCTCCAAAAAAAACGGGGCACTGATGCCCCGTCAAAACAATAACATTTTGGAATCTCAAACTTGTATTTTTTATCTTTTTTTATATCAACAAGTTCCACTTTTAACAATCTCTTATTTATAAAAGGATATTTCTTTATCGACTTTTTCATTTCTTTTAGTGTCGATGGTAATATATAGCGAATTCCAACAAGAGGGATTGCATCAAAAGAAACAATAACCTTTTTATTTTCACACCATTTAAGCATTGTTAATATCCACCTCCTTTTTTTCTGGCTCAGGTAAGCATTTATGCATAAACAGATAATCCAAGTCAGCTTCTGAATAGCCTAAAGAATGACCTATTTTATTTACCAAAGGATTACTTCTATAATATTCATTTGCATATTCAAATTCAATTAATGCTTGAGGATCAGAAAGATTCGATTTAATAAAATCGGGGGTAATTCCTGAAACTTCATATAGTGGCCTCTAATATTATTACATTTCCACAGCCATCACTATAAATTTTCCCTCAAAATTCGACAAATTAATTTTTCTATTTTACTTGAAAGAGCTTCTATATCTTCAGAAATTAAAAGATTTTCAGTTTTAATTTTTTTATTTAATTCTTTTAAATTCTCTTTAGAAGACTTTATAAGTTTTTTATCATTAAGCTCTTCCAAATTTTCTAAATCATTATCTTTTATTGATTGATTATAATCTGAAATTAACCAATTGATTAATTTGTTTTGTAAAATATGATATTCTTCTTGAATTTTTTTAAAAGTATCTTTATTGGAATTTAAACTTTGAATAACTTCGAGTTTTTTATTCCGATTTTCAGCTTCATAAAATTCAATAGAATACTGATTTAAATCTTTTGATAATTTTTGAATTTTACAATAATTAATCATAAAAATACTTGAGATGATAAGAATTGCTATTAAAATTGCAGTAGTTATTATAATTTTTAATTTTGGTTTCATTGTCTTATTTTCCTTTGTTTTTTATTTTTTCAATAATTGTTAAATACAGTTTTTCTAATTTGGGTTCATCTAAAGGTAAGTCTAAAGATGTTGTTTCCATTAATTTGAAATAATCGGGATTTTTAACTTCTGAATTATATACGCATATCCCGATTCTATCAAATAATGCATGAATGTTTTTAGAATTTTTGTCTTGATCAAATGCTTGTAATGAAATAAAGATGGTTTTATTTTCTATTGTTGCAGAAACCCATTTCCAATTTGTTAAGTTGTACTCTTTTTCGAAATTGTTATTGTTAGTGTAATGGGGAGAGCCGTTCCCACCTTTTTTGCTAACATTAAAACCTTTATTTTTTAAATAATCAATAATTTTGATTCGTTCTTTTTCGCGTAGGTCGGTATACATTTCTTTTGCTTTAAAAAAATCATTTTCTATACTGAATTTTTCTCCACAGTGTTTACAAAACATTTTTGATTCTCCTTATAATAGTCATTAAGATTTTGTTTTTTGTGAAAAAACTTCATCTTTAGAAGTATTTTAACACTAACGCGAAAGAAAATCAATAAAAACTTCATCTTTAGAAGTATTGAATATTGTTTTCAGTATACAATCATTATAAAACTTCATCTTTATAAGGTTGGTAAAATGAAAATATATTGGAACGGAAAATCTAAAAATATAATTGGAAACAATGTTAAGAAATTAAGAAAGCAAAGAAAGATTTCTCAAAAAGCAATGGCAGAAAAACTGCAATTGAATGGCTTTGAGTTTTCTGACTTAACAATTTTGAGAATAGAACAGGGGACGAGGTTTGTACCTGATTATGAAGTGGTTGCGATTGCTGAGTTTTTCGGTGTAACTACAGACGAATTAATGAAAACAGAATTATAAATATAAAAAGAACACCCTTGCACATTGTATTGAACAAGAGTGTTTTTTATTTTTTCAATCCTTTTTCAATAATTTGTGTTATAATGATTTTATAATTGCTAAAAGGGGATAACTATGCGACTGTTACTTGTTGAAGATGAAAAACGAATGGCTGAGGCACTCTCAGAAATATTACGGCTTGAAAAATATGAAGTTGACCATTATGACAATGGCATTGATGGTCTTTCTGCTATTGAAAGCAATATTTATGACATCATAATTCTTGATGTTATGCTCCCTGGAATGAATGGGCTTGATGTTGCAAAAAGAGCAAGAAGCAAAGGTATAAAAACACCTATACTTATGCTTACTGCAAAATCTGAAATTGATGATAAAGTTACAGGACTTGACAGCGGTGCAGATGATTACTTGACAAAACCTTTTATGACAAAAGAATTACTCGCACGACTTCGTGCTTTAGGCAGACGAGTGCTGGGTTCAGAGGATGGTGTATTGTCATTCGGGGACATTACTCTTGATACAGGGTCCCTTACATTATCGTGTGTTAAAAATGGACAAAGTGTAAGGGTAAGTGAAAAAGAATACAGAATTTTAGAATATTTAATTGCAAACAGTGGGCAGATTTTAACGCGTGAACAACTGGCGGTTAAAATCTGGGGATTTGAGGACGAAGCAGAATATAACAATGTTGAGGTTTATATGTCTTTTACAAGGAAAAAACTTAACTTTGTCGGTGCGAAGACTGAAATTAAAGCAGTTCGCGGTGTTGGTTATGAATTGAGGTGCGACAATGTTTGAGAAATCAAGAAAGAAAATAGTTTTTTCTATTATGTCTATCCTTGTCTTATTGTGGGTTGGTACGCTTGGTGTTATTTATACTTCAAGTTATTTAGAAATGACAAAGCAAAATGAACAGATGCTTAAAACCCACTCTGAAATGTACGAGCTTTCTCAACCGAAAGATGAGTTTATTGCTCCTTTAAAACCATTCCCTGATGGAGAACCTGAGTTTAAGCATAGATTTGAAGATTCACCGATGTTTAAACTTTCTGAATTTTATACAGTTGCAGTGTCTTATGAAGGTGAAGTAATCGAAATAAGAAATGAACAACCGACAGTTTACAGCGATACTGATTTAAAAGGATTAGCCGAAAAAATTGTATCAAATAAAAAAATATCAGGAATGATAAATAATCTCTCATTTTATAAAACAGACAAAAACGGTTATATCCTTGTTACATTTATGGATAATACTGTTGTAAATGAAAATGCGGTAACATTGTTCCGTTATACACTGATTTTTGGAGCAGTCGCACTGGTAGTGTTTTTCTTTTTAGCAAAGTTTCTTGCGAAAAAGATTGTTGACCCACTTGAAGAAAGTTACAAAAAGCAAAAGCAATTTGTTTCAGATGCAGGTCACGAGTTGAAAACTCCTGTTTCAGTGGTAAGTGCAAATGCAGAACTTTTAGAAAGAGAATTGGGCGACAATCAGTGGCTTAAAAATATACAATATGAAAATGAGCGTATGAGTTTACTCGTGGGGCAACTTTTAGAACTTGCGAGAACAGAAAATGTAACCCCGCAAATGGAACAGGTTGATTTAAGTCATCTTGTTTCAGGTGAAGTGTTACCATTTGAATGTGTCGCTTTTGAAAATGGATTTACTCTCAATAGTAATATTGTAAACGATATAAAGGTTATGGGTAACAGTGCTCAGTTAAAACAACTTGCCTCTATTCTTATTGATAACGCTATAAAGCACAGTACCGATAAGGGCGAAGTTACGCTGGAGCTTACAAAAGAAAATAATTCTGCGAAACTTTCTGTTATAAATAAAGGTGATGAAATTCCCAAAGAACATCGTGAAAAGTTATTTGAAAGATTTTACCGTGTCGATTCTGTCCGTAACAGTGAAAGTAATCACTATGGTTTAGGTCTTGCTATTGCAAAAGCAATTGTAACTTCGCATAACGGAACTATCCGCGTAAATTGTTATGACGGACTTGTAGAATTCCAGGTGAAAATTCCATTGTTAAAATAATTAAAAAATTTCAATAAAACTTCAATTTTCCTCCTGTACAATGTTAACATCAAAGTACAGGAGGCTTTTATGTCTTTTCAGAGTGTTTTTAAAAGATATGAGCTTAAATATATGCTTACATCTGCACAAAAAGAAAAAGTGTTAAGTGCAATGTCTCCATATATGAAACTCGATAAGTACGGTAGAACAACTATACGCAACCTTTATTACGACACTGACGATTATCTCTTGATTCGCCGTTCTATAGATAAACCTGTCTACAAAGAAAAACTGCGTATCCGTAGTTACAGTAAAGTGTTTGGTGACAGTAAAGTTTTTGTTGAACTAAAAAAGAAATATAATCATATAGTCTACAAAAGAAGAGTGGCTTTACCGAATGACGAAGCAATGAAGTGGTTAGCAGGTGAGAAAAATATAGCTAATAATCATCAGATAACAAACGAGATTAATTATTTTCTCGGGTTTTATAATTCGCTTCATCCGAGTGTGTTTCTTTCTTATGAAAGAGAGGCTTATTATTCTCTTGATGGTACTGATTTTCGTGTGACATTTGATGATGAAATTCTTTGCAGACAAGATGATTTATCACTCGCATCAGATATTTATGGTACACAGATTCTCCTAGATGATAAAGTTTTAATGGAAATAAAGTGCAGTGGTGGTATTCCTTTGTGGATGACTGAAGTTTTGTCAGAAGAAAAAATTTATAAAACTTCTTTTTCTAAATATGGAACTGCTTATAAAACACTTGTTTTTCCACAGACTCATACAATAAATTTATATAATATGCTGGAGGTAACTAAAAATGTTTGAAAATTTATTTAAAGGATTATTTGACTCGGATTTTACTGCGGTAATCAGTGTAACTGATTTTCTTATTTGTCTTATTGTATCGCTTGTTATTGGTGTACTGATAACACTTGCTTATATGTACCGTACCCGTTATACAAAAAGTTTTGTTGTAACATTGGCTTTGCTCCCCGCAGTAGTTTGTGTTGTTATTATGATGGTTAACGGTAATGTGGGAACTGGTGTTGCAGTTGCAGGTGCTTTCAGCCTTGTGCGTTTTCGCTCTGTGCCGGGTACAGCAAAAGAAATATGCACATTGTTTTTAGCAATGGGTGCAGGACTTATTGCTGGTATGGGATATATCGGATTTGCTTTACTTTTTACTCTCCTTATGTGTGCGATGTTTATGATTTATAACCGCCTTGGTTTTGGTGCAAAAAAGAACAATGCCACTTTTAAAACTTTTACTATAACAATTCCCGAAGATTTGAATTATACAGAGATATTCAAGGATATTTTTTTAGAATTTACAGTTTCTGATGAACTTGTTAAGGTTAAGAGTACTAATATGGGTAGTATGTTCAAATTAACATACAATGTTGAATTGCGTGATGTTAACCGTGAAAAAGAAATGATAGATAAAATCCGTTGCAGAAACGGTAATCTTGAAATTGTTGTATCAAGACAAGAAACAACTGTGACAGAATTATAATCGGAGGCTTTTATGAAGAAAATATTATCGTTATTATTGTTCGTTTTTGTTTTGTTCGGCATATTTTCAGGATGTCTTGCAAATAAAAATTCTGACAACGAAAGCGTAACTGACACTACGAATAGCGTTACAGAAAAAATTGATTTTTCAAATACCAACACAGATATGTTTACTGAGCGTGATAGAGAAACTGATTATGATGAAAATAAAGCGATTAAATTAAATCTTAATAAAAACACTGCAGTTTCAGATTCAGAAAGTGTTAAAATATCAGGTTCTACTGTAACTATAACAGAAGAGGCAACTTATGTTATTTCGGGTGAGTTAAATGATGGTATGATTATAGTGGATGCACCTGATACTGCAAAACTTCAACTCGTTTTTGATGGTGTGAACATTACCAGTGAAACCTCTGCTGCTTTATATATTTTAAATGCTGATAAAGTCTTTTTAACACTTTCTGAAGGTACAATCAACACACTCTCTAATGGTGGCAATTTTACACAGATTGATGATAATAATATAGATGCACCTCTTTTTTCAAAACAGGATTTAACTTTAAATGGTAGGGGTAGTTTAACTGTTACTTCTCCCAATGGTAGTGGTGTAGTTTGTAAAGATGATTTAGTTGTTACAGGCGGTGAATATATTGTAAATTCTGCTTCTCACGGTTTTGAAGCTAATGACAGTGTGAGAATTGCAAATGCTACTTTTACAATAGATGCAGGTAAAGACGCTATACATTCAGAAAATACTGAAGATAAAGAAAAAGGTTTTGTTTATATTGCAAGTGGAACTATAAAGGGTGAAGCAGAGGGAGATGGTATTTCTTCTGGTTCTTATATGCAAATTGAAAATGGGACAATAGATTTGACAGTCGGCGGTGGCAGTGTAAATGGCAGTAAAGAGCAGTCTGAGTCGTTTGGCGGTTTTATGGGTGGTGGCAGATCTGGCGGAATGAAACCAGGCGGAATGAAACCTGACAGAAAACAACAAGAGAATGTCCAAAACAGTGTTACTTCCACAGAGGAAGACGGTACAAGTATGAAAGGATTAAAAGCCACAGGCAGCTTAGTTATTTCGGGTGGTAATATAACTATAAATTCTGCAGATGATTCTGTGCATTCAGATAATTCTGTTATTATAAATGGCGGTAGTTTAAATATTTCTTCAGGTGATGATGGTATTCACGCTGAAGAAAAGCTGACTGTAAATGCAGGGAGAATCAATATTACTGAGAGTTATGAAGGTTTAGAGGCATTACACATTGAAATAAGCGGTGGCGATATTAAAATGGTCTCAAGTGATGATGGACTCAATGCTGCCGGTGGTACAGACCAGAGCGGATTTACAGGTGGTCGTGATGGTATGTTCGGCGGTGGCGGACCAGGTATGAATGGTGGTATGTCAGGAAATTCAGATGGTAGTATTAAAATTTCAGGTGGTACACTTTATATTAAATCATCAGGCGATGGTATGGATGCTAATGGTACTTTAGAAATCTCAGGAGGTAATACAGTAGTTACAGGTCCTACAATAGGTGATACTGCAACACTTGACTACGATGTCAGTGGTGTTATTACAGGTGGAACATTCTTAGGCACAGGTGCCACAGGAATGGCACAGACTTTTAGTAATTCGGATCAGGGTGTTATTGCTGTTAGTGTAGGTAATCGTTCAGCGGAAACTGAAATTGTGATAAGTGATATTAATGGTAACACTCTTATCACTAATACACCCGAACTTGATTTTTCATTAGTTATTCTTTCAACTCCTGAATTAGTTAAAGGCGAAACATACAAAATTCGCATCGGTTCAGATGTTGCTGAGGTTGTAGCAAGTTAATAAAAATATTTGCATACAGAATTCACTCTTTGCCAATATTAATATTGGTAAGGAGTGATTTTTTGAATTTCAGAACAGATTTAACATTAGAAAGAACAGAACTTGCAAAAGAAAGCGGAAAAGGAATAAAAAAAGAGTTCCGTCACAATGATTTCAGTAATACAACAATTATAGATATTTTAAATGAAGAAACAGCAGAAAAATTAGGTAAGTCAGTTGGTAAATATATAACAATAGAAATACCTGAATTAACATACCTTTCGAGCGAACTACAGAAAATAGTTGATACAGTTAAAGAGTCACTTGATTTGCTATTGCCACAAGGAAATGGACTTGTTTTAGTTGCAGGTGTAGGTAACAGTGATATTACTGCAGATGCATTAGGTCCGTTTGTTGCGTCAAAAATTTTCTCTACAAGACATCTTTCAGGTGAATTGCAGAAAAATATCGGTTTTATAGAACCGCTTCGTCCTGTATCTGCAATTTCTACTGGCGTTTTAGGTCAGACGGGACTTGAATCAAGCGAATATATAAAATGTATTGTAAATGAAATAAAACCTTGTTGTGTTATAACAATTGATGCGTTGGCATCAAGAAGTGTAAAAAGATTAGGCAATACAATCCAAATGTCTGACACAGGTATTGCACCAGGTTCGGGAATAAATAATAAAAGAAAAAGAATAGACGAAGAATTTTTAGGTGTGCCTGTAATTGCAATTGGTGTACCGACAGTTGTTGATGCAGTTACTTTGGCAGAAAGTGTATTTGGTACGACTTCAGAAAAAGAAAAGGATGTTGATATGATTGTAACACCTAAAGATATAGATATTTTGATAAAAAATTCAGCGGATTTAATAGCGACTTCAATAAATTTGAGCTTACAGAAATCTTTAAGTTACGATGAATTAAAATCTTTGTTATAACAGAAAATTTTATCGCATAAAAATATATTGCACTACTATTTTTAAATGATTCTATTTAGAGTGAAAGGCGTGTGCAATATGAATAATAAAAAAACAGGATTAGAAAGTTTTTTGAGCGTGTTGGTTTCAATTTCTCTTGTAGTTGTAACTCTCGTATTTTCGGGTGATTTGGTTAAAGTGCTAAGTGGAATTACATTGGGAACTTTTAGTGTAATAACGAGTGTAAAGGCGTTTAAAGCCGAAAATGAAAAATATAATTTATCGAAAAGTGATAATTATAATTTAACTGGTTTCGGTAATGGACTTGAAACTAAAATAAATGCTACGGATACTGAAACTCCCGAAGATATTGAAAAAATAATGAACGAAGCGGTGTCTGCCTACGCTTCATTCAAAAAAACAGGAGATATAGACGAAACAATGCTTGGACCAACGAGTAGTAACACAGTATATGGCAATGTTGCGGTAAACAATAAAACTGAAACAAAATCAGTTAATATAAAAAACGAACTTTCAAAAACACCAAGTTTTGGCGAGATAACAAAAGATGAACCATATATTTTAATTTATCATACCCACACAACAGAAGGGTATGAACTCTTAGATAAGGGTTGGTATTCATCTGATTACGATTCACGAACAAAAGATGTAAATAAAACAGTTGTTCGTGTGGGTGAAGAAATTACAGAACGACTTGAGAAATCAGGGTTTAAAGTAATTCACGATAAAACAATATATGATGCCAATTACAACGGTGCTTATGGTCGTTCTCTAAAAACAGTTGAAAAATTTCTGCAAGAAAATCCATCAATCGTAATTACTTTAGATGTTCATCGTGATGCAATTCATTACGACAGTGGTACAAGGTGTAAACCGACTGCTGAAATAAATGGTAAAAAAGCGGCACAGGTTATGATTATTTCTGGTGCAGAAGAGGGTGAGATTGAAGATTATCCCGATTGGGAACAAAATCTTACTTTTGCTATTGCTTTACAGAACAAAGTAGAAGAAAATTACAAAGGGCTTATGAGACCTCTGTTTTTTTGTCAGAGAAAATATAACATGCATGTAACACCTTGTTCGCTTCTTTTAGAAATGGGTACAGATGCAAATACATTGGACGAAGCGGTGTATTCGGGTCGTTTAATAGGTGATAGTTTGGCAGAATTACTTGAAGAAAATATGCAGGAGTAAAAAAATGGAAGAATTCACAAAGTTATTAAAAAGTTATACAGTTATTACAATTATAGTAATTATTTTAGTTGCATTTATCTGTGGTTCATTTATTGCAGGATTTAAAGTGAATTACAATATTACTGGTATTGACCATTCAAAAATCGGTTATAATCGGGGTTTTGTAAGTGAGAATATATAAAAAAAGAAAAAAACTGTAAAAAGTGTAAAATTCCTATTGAAAAAAATCCACGTTTATTGTACAATATACAAAAGGCATATCGCAAAATATTCTTTTTGGATGGTTAACATCTTTTATATGCCTTTATAGCAAGGAGATGGAAAGTTTGGCAGTTAAACTTAACACGAAGTATCTTGACGGTTTTGTTGCGAAGTCAGATGTTGATGCAATAAGCAGTGAAGTAACTTCAGCAGTTGAACTTCTTAATAGTCGCAATGGTGCAGGTAACGACTTTTTAGGTTGGGTAGATTTACCTGTTAATTACGACAAAGAAGAGTTCGAAAGAATTAAAAAGGCGGCAGAAAAAATCCGTAGTGATAGCGAGGTTTTAATCGTTATTGGTATTGGTGGTAGTTACTTAGGTGCTCGTGCCGCAATCGAGTTTTGTAAATCACAAAACTACAATTACTTAAATAAACCGCAAATCTTTTTTGCTGGTAATACAATTTCTTCATCTGCATTAGCAGAAACAGTAAAACTCTGTGAGGGTAAAGATTTTTCAGTTAATGTTATTTCAAAATCTGGTACAACAACTGAACCTACATTAGCTTTCAGGGTTTTCAAAGAACTTTTAGAAGAAAAATACGGCAGAGAAGAAGCAGCTAAAAGAATTTATGCAACAACCGACAAATCACGTGGTACATTAAAAGAACTTTCAGATTCTGAAGGTTATGAGACTTTTGTTATCCCTGACGATGTTGGTGGCAGATATTCAGTACTTACCGCTTGCGGACTTCTTCCTATTGCGGTAGCAGGTATTGACATTGATAAAATGATGCAGGGTGCACAAACTGCCCGTGAAGATTTTAAAGATGGCGATGTTTATACAAATGATTGTTATAAATACGCTGCAATGAGAAACATTCTTTACCGTAAAGGCAAAATGGTAGAAATGATGGTTGCTTATGAACCTGACTTTACAATGATGAATGAATGGTTTAAACAACTCTTCGGCGAAAGCGAAGGTAAAGGCAATAAGGGTATATTCCCATCATCTGCAATCTTTTCAACTGACCTTCACTCACTCGGTCAATACGTTCAGGAAGGCGAAAGACTGATGTTTGAAACAGTTGTTAAATTCAAATCACCAAAGAGTGAAATGGTAATTAAAGAAGATGCCGAAAACAAAGACGGTTTCAACTTCGTTGCAGGAAAAACTATTGATTTTGTTAACGAACAGGCATTTTTAGGTACAGTACTTGCTCACTGTGATGGTGGTGTGCCAAATATGATTTTAGAAGTTGACAAAATGGATGAATTCAACTTTGGCTATCTTGTATATTTCTTCTGTAAGGCTTGTGCAGTTTCGGGTTACACATTAGGAATTAACCCATTTGACCAACCTGGTGTTGAAAGTTACAAGAAAAATATGTTTGCTCTTCTTGGCAAACCGGGTTATGAGTCTTTAAGTGAAGAACTTAAAGCAAGACTTACAAAATAAAGTAAATAAACTGAAGACAATTCAGTAATAAAATAAACGGAGGTAAACACTATGGTTTCACTTATTATCGGCAACAAAGGTTCCGGCAAAACAAAAAAACTCATCTCTCTTATCAATGAGGCGGTTGACAAGTCAAACGGAACAGTCGTTTGTATTGAGAAATCACCGTTACTTACTTACGAGGTAACTCACAAAGCAAGACTTATTGAAACAGAAAGATATGGTGTTGAAGGCCCAGACTCATTTTATGGTATGATTTGCGGTATCATTGCACAGGACCACGACATTACAGAGATTTTTGTTGATGCTACATTCAAAATCGTAGGCAGAGATTATGAAGCATTTGCAGACCTTATTAAAAAGGTAAGCGATATTTCAAAACTTTCAGATACAGACTTTGTTTTCACAGTATCTGAAGATGAAGAAAAACTCCCTGCAAGACTCTTCGAATATGCTCAAAAAGCTTAATTGATTATTAAGATTCGCCTATCTTTTCGGGATAGGCGGATTTTTTTGAAAAAATTCACAGATTTTTAAATTATATATTGACAAACCAACATTATTTTAATATAATGTTTAGGCGTATTGAGAGGTAGTTAAATGATTATTGAACTTGAGTCTATATTTAATACGGATGGTTCGTCTTATGAATTTGATTACGAACTTTCGCTTTCACACATCGGTGTAGCGGGTGTAAATCCACTTAAATCACCTGTTAAGGTAAAAGGTGTTGTGAAAAATAATACTGGCATTGTCACACTTAATGCTCAGGTAGAGCTTATCTATTCAGCAGCTTGTGACCGTTGTGCCGAAGAAACCGAGAAAACTTATAACTATGAATTTTCTCATAATTTAATTGCATCTTTAAGCAATGAAGATAATGACGATTTTCTCGTTGTGAGTGATATGCGTCTTGATTTAGACGAACTTATCGAAGAAGATGTCAATTTAGAATTACCAACAAAATTCCTTTGTAAAGATGATTGTAAAGGTATTTGCTCAATGTGTGGTAAGAATCTTAACAAAGACCAATGTGACTGTAAGAAACCAATAGACCCTCGTCTTGAAGGTTTACTTCAGTTTTTGGAATAAATTAAATTAGTAATTAATATTTATTGTTAAATTATAAGGAGGAAACTTAAAATGGCAGTACCAAAGAGAAGAGTTTCAAAAGCAAGAAGAGACAAAAGAAGATCAAACGTATGGAAAATGGATGCTCCACAACTTATGAAATGCCCACAGTGTGGCGAATATAAGAGAGCACACAGACTTTGCACAGCTTGTGGTTATTACAACGGCAAACAAGTAGTAGTTGTTGAAAAATAATTATTTTGTGCGAAAATTAAGTTGAATTGCTTTCAAGGGGCGGTGAGAAATTCTCTCCGCCCTATTGGAGTTTTAATTTGCTTTGTAAGGAGTGAGCAAAGTGTCGGTAAAAGTAACTTATGTTAAAGAAAATTCCTATGGTGAAAAAGCGGGAATTTTAAAAAATGACGAAATTAAGTTTATAAACGGCAGAGAAATTACCGATGTTTTAGATTACAGATTTGCAATACAAAGCAAAAAACTTTATGTCACTTTAAATCGTGGTTTAGAAGAAATACACGTAAGTATAAGAAAAAGTAGTGAGTTTTCAGACATTGGTCTCGATTTTGAGACTTATTTAATGGACAAGCAACATTCTTGTAAGAATAAATGTATTTTCTGTTTTGTTGACCAGATGCCAAAGGGTATGCGTGACACATTGTATTTTAAAGATGATGACTCTCGTCTTTCATTCCTTTTTGGTAATTACATTACTCTTACTAATCTTACCGAAAAAGAAGCGGACAGAATTTGCGAAATGCATATAAGTCCTATAAATATTTCTGTTCACACAATGAACCCAGAATTACGTGTTAAAATGATGAAAAACAAAAACGCGGGTGACTCACTTAAATTTATAAAGAAATTTCACGATGCTGGAATTTTAATGAATACTCAGCTTGTTTTGTGTCCTGGTATAAATGATGGTGAAGAGTTAAGGTATTCATTAACGGAACTTGCAAAATACAGTCCATATATCAACAGTATAGCGGCAGTGCCTGTAGGTCTTACAAAATATCGCGAAAATCTTGAGCATTTAAACACATATAAAAAAGAAACTGCAAACGAAGTTATCTCAATAATAGACGAGTTTAACGCACATTACTCATTCTTTAATAATGGTAAAATCTTAGCTTACGCTTCAGATGAATTTTATTTGTTGGCAGAAAAAGATTTTCCAGATGAAGATTATTATGGTGAATACAGTCAGCTTGATAATGGTGTAGGAATGTGTACACTTTTAAAAAGTGAATTTTTAAGTGCTTTAGAAGACGCAGGGGAAAAAGTTATAAACCGTGAAATAACTTTAGCAACAGGTGAGTCAGCATATTCTCTTTTGTGTGAATTAACAAAAAAAGCAGAAGAAAAGTTTAAAGGTTTAAAAGTTAATGTTATAAAAATAACCAACGAGTTTTTCGGTACGACTGTTACAGTAGCAGGACTTTTAACAGGACAGGATTTAAAAGAACAATTAAAAGATAAAATTTTAGGCGAAGAACTTTTAATTCCACGAGTTTCTTTGAGAAATGAGGGTGACAAGTTCCTTGACGATTTAACACTCGCAGAACTTGCAGAATTTTTAAACATTAAAGTTACACCTGTCGAAAATGACGGATATAAATTATTAGAAAAGATTTCAGGAGGTGTGTGGAAATGGCACAACCAGTAGTTGCAATAGTCGGAAGACCAAATGTTGGTAAAAGTACACTTTTTAATAAACTTATCGGTAAGCGTCTTTCAATTGTTGACG
>CALAEU010000217.1 GCA_937891215.1 uncultured Clostridia bacterium | reverse complement strand
CACCGGTAACTGCTGACTGGTCTATGGAGCCTTCACCTTCAATAATTACACCATCAACCGGAATGCTTTCCCCGGGACGAATTATTAAAGTGTCACCTGATTTCACTTCTTCTGCCGGGATAGTGACTTCGGTACCATTTCTTATTACATTGGCAGTTTTAGGTGCTAAATCAATCAGTTTACCTAATGCATCAGAGGTTTTTGCTTTGCTTTTAGTTTCTAAATATTTGCCGATTGTAACAAGTGTTAAAATCATAGCGGCAGATTCAAAGTAAAGTTCATGAGAGTATTTATGGACTAAATGAAAATCATTATGACCTGCACCATAGCACATAAAGTAAAATGAAATAAGTCCATAAATAAACGCGGCAGAAGAGCCTATAGCAACTAATGAGTCCATATTAGCTGCTTTGTGACTTAAGGCTTTAAAACCTGATGTGAAGAATTTTTTATTTATTATCATAACAGGTACAGTTAAAATTAACTGTGTCAATGTATTTACTAATGCGTTTTCAGAGCCTGTTAAAAACTGTGGTAAAGGAAGACCTAACATACCACCCATAGCAACATACATTAAGGGAATTAAAAGAAGAACAGAAGAAAAAAGCCTTGTTTTCATAGCTTTCTGCTTTTCTTTTTCATTCTTTTTTCTTTCATCCCAGTTACTTCTAATAGTGCTTTTTCCCTCTGTTTGTTCATTCTTTAATGATGCACCATAACCTATAGAAATAACTGCATTTATTATTTTGTCATCAGTTAATTCTTTTTCGTTAAAAGAAACTGACATATTTTCGTTTAAAAGATTAACAGATACGCTTTCTACACCGGGGATTTTTTTTACCGTCTTTTCAACATTTGCCTGACAAGCCGCGCAAGTCATACCTGTTACGTTGAATTCTTTTTTTGTCATTTTAAACTCTTTTCCATTTTTATATGGGGTACATTTGCTTCTATGAAAACACAACCGACTTTTTTATAACCGCACTTTTCATAAAATTCGTGTACCGAAAATTTTGCTTCTAAAAAGAAGTAGTTATAACCTTTATTTGAAAATTCATTTTCAATAAATTCTAAAAGTAGTTTACCATAACCCGATTTTCTGTATTCAGGCAAGAAACAAAATCGTTGGATTTTCAATTCAGTATCCGATATTAAATTGCACCTTGCAGTGCCAACAGGCTTTTTGTTATATAAGACTAAAATATGTTTACATTGAGCGTCGAGAGTATCGAACTCATCAAGCTCAATACTCTCGGGAACACCCATTTCATTTATAAAAACATTTCGTCTTATATAAAGAGCCTTTTCTAAATCATCATGTGTTTTTACAAATTGAAACTCTGTCATATTATTGTGGTAAAATTTCAAAGAATACTACTGCGTGTGGTGCTAATTCAACATCAAGAATAAGTTTGCCATATTCAACTGTTGCAAAAGATTCACTTGGTGTAAGCTTTGAAGCTTCTGTGTATTCAGGATAAAGCTCATTAAAGTAAATGTTTCTTGCGTTTTCATCCATAAGAGTTGTCGGGCTGTCAATCTGTGGGTCTTGTGGAGACCAGTTGAAGCAATCATTTGTAATGTTGTAAGTTTTTCTGTCTTCACACCATTCGTCGAAATAGTTGCAATCGTCATCAATTATATAAGTTTTAACTTTAAATGTCTGACCATCATATTTTGGCATATTTATAACATATTGTGTTTTGATTGTTGAAGTATAATCAAGTGAGTTTTTGAAGTTATAAGCCATTACACGAAGAGCACCTGTGTTTTCATCAATAGCGGCAACTGCACCAATGTCTGCACCCTCAATGTTTCCTGTTTGTTGTGTTGCAGTTGGTACAAGTTTACATCCTTCAAATTTTGCAGCATTTTTTGCAACGTGATAGCTTACAGTAGGGTTACCCTCTAAAAGACCATTTGAAAGGTATCCCCATGCTGAGAAGTAGTCAATGTCATTATTTAACATCTGAGCAATAAGTCTTGCATCATAAGATGCCTGATAAGTGTAACCTACAGTTCTTGAAAGAAGTTCGTCATTGTTTGCACCGCTTACAGTACCAACAAGAAGTCTGCCTTCGTCAATACCATACTCTAAATCTGTAAGTCCAAATTCTTCAGCAGCATCTCTTAAATTGTTTATAGTGCCGGGAAGGTCGTAACCGCTTGTGTATTCGCCTGGTGCATAGTCATAGAAAGAACCTGAAAGATAACAGATTTTTGTACCTTTTTCGCCTGTTTTGTAGTTAGTACCTTTTGCACAATGTTCAATAAAATCTTTTTCATCCCACTGACCTTCAGTAACTGACATTGCGTGAGCGCCAACGTAAACTTCTTCACCAATTACATCAATAAGAGCCTGTACTGTGTAGTCGTAAAGTTTGCAGTATTCTTTAAATGCACTGTTTGCTTTACCATCATTTGCAATAAACCAGTCGCCGTTTTCAAATTCTGTCATAACGCCGAAACGCCATGTGAGAACTTCTTCTTTACCAAATTCATTAACTAAAGCAGTTGCTAAAGCATTAATGTAATTGTAATAAACATTATAATCATCTGGTGGGTATGGGTTAATACCAAAACCGTGTTCTGTAGTTGCTTTTTCTGAATATTTAAGTGGGACACTACCTAATTTAAGCATAGGCTTTGCACCTAAATTAATTACACCACGACAGTTTTCAATAAGGCGGGTAAAGTCATAGTCATCAAGTACAGTCTTATCGAGTGGATTTTTGAATAAATCTCTCGCCTCTGTACCACCTGAACACTGCATAAGCTGAACATATTCTACGAATTCAAAAATGTTGTTTTCTTCATTAACTTTTGTATCTACAAAAGGATTACCCTCAATAGACCATACATTTACATTATTAACAACATTTGGTAATTCTTCACTTATAACTGTGTTTGCGTTAATAGTGAATTTAATTTCATCATCTGCGCGTTCAAATTCTGTGTTGAAACTGAATGACCCTAAAAGTGTTATTAAAGCACTTATAAGAGCAAAAAGTTTTTCGAAAATTGTTGCTGTTGCCATAAAAAATACCCCTTTTATAAATTATTTTTTATTTCGTTTGTTAATCCCACTCGGCACCTGTTACAGTGTCCATATCAATACCTTTAGTTTCATTTACTTTTTTAAATAATGCAAAAAGAGCAACAATGAAACCCGGTACTAAAAGTGCAAATGATACAATTCCTGTTACTGTGTTGCCGATTGTAAGAGTGAATGGAAGACTCAGAGCATAAGAGAGAGCAACACCTATTCCGGTAACAATAAATTGTGCTGACATACACGATGAACGAAGATTTGTAGGTGAACTTTCACCAATCATCATAATTAAAACATCGTTTGTCGTGTAGTAACTGCCTATTGCCGCACCGCAGAGAAAACCTACAATGTAGGGCTCTAAAGCAAGTCGCGAACCTATGGAGAAACCTATGAATGCTAAAAGGCAATTAAATGCGGTAACTACTGCCGCAGGTTTTCTGCCTTTCCAGTCAGAGATAAATCCCATAATAACCTGTGAAAAAGCAAGACCTACAGGGAACATAAAAATTGCATCTGTTACAGGTCCTACACTTACTGCGTTCATAACTTCTTCGCCTAATGAACTGAATAAACCATTATCAACGAAGTTCTGTGCATAGCCATAAGAAAGTATAAGTTGGTAGTTTATAGTGCCTATAAAACCTAAGTTTGCAATTGCAGAAGTAATATAAAGCCATTTTAATTGCTTGTGTTTTAAAGCGAATTTAAGTGCGTGAATTAAACCGCCCTGAGCATTCTCAGAAGATTTCTTGTGCTTTTCTTTTTCTCTTTCTTCATCACTCATTTTTAAATAACGAAGCCGTGAGTCAATAAATGAATCTGTCTCCCTTGCAGTCAGAAGTGCAATAAAAGATGAAATTAAACCGATTATTGCTGGAATAAAGAAAACATTTCTCCATTCAGATGCGTTTTCCATTAAAAGTCGTCTTAAAAGCGGAATAAGCATAACTGACATATTCGCAATGAATTTAATTGACGAGTAAACTCTTGCACGGTGTTTTGACGGAGAAGATTCCATTATATAAACTACATGCATATCGTGAGGAATGAAAAACTGAACTAATGCCGCACCGAGAAAATATAAGAATAAATTATTTGATAAGAAGATTACAAGAAGAGCAAAACTCATACCAAATGTATTTATAATGAGAAATTTTTTTCTGCCCCAACGGTCAGCCAGAGGTCTATATAAAAGACCTATTGCCTGAAAAGGTACTACGAGAATTGAAAGAATATCTAAAACCCCACCGGAGCTTTCGCCAAAATTGCTTAAAAGATCATTTGCAATTTCAGTTTTCATTAAAGTACCTATTTGTGAAGCAATTTCATCTGTACCATAAATAAGTGTGATTATGAAAACTAAATAGGCAAAATAAAAACTCTTTTTAGGTCTCTGTTTTTCCTTTTCCCATTTGTTAATTTCTTTTTCGCGTTTTGTTGCTTGTTTTTTTAATTTTTCGGGGGTAAGTGTTTTTGTCATTAAACCACTCCCAAACAAGTGAAATTTTAATGTAAAAATTATAGCACATATATCAGAAATTTGCAATTATATTTATTTGACTTGCAGAATATTAAATGATATAATTTTTACATAAAATTATATTTACGGAGTAATTTATGGACTACAAAAACGCATCACTTTCACCTGAAGAAAGAGCAAAATCACTTCTTTCTAAAATGACCTTAGAAGAAAAGGTTGCACAGATGGATATTATAAGAGGTGTTGAATTTTCAACCAAACCACATAAATTATATCATTGTGCTGTACATACAGATTCAGAAATATGTGAAGATAAATTAAAAGAAACTTTAGGTAACGGGGGTATAGGGTTTATTCACGACTGTTACTCACATCCTGTGCTTTTCAATAAATTACAGAAATTTGTTGTTGAAAACTCAAGACTCCATATTCCTTGTATGTTTACAGGCGAAGCATTACACGGTATTCTCTGGCCAGGTGCTACTGTGTTTCCCGTGCCTTTGGCATTAGCGTCAAGTTTTGACAGAAAAAATGTTAATACAATCGGCAGAGCAATTGCCAGTGAAACCCGTGCTTTAGGTATGCACGAAATTTTAGCACCTAATTTAGATGTTGCAAGAGAGCCACGCTGGGGCAGAGTTGAAGAAACTTTTGGTGAAGATACTTACCTTTCTTGTGAAATGGCTTATCAGATTGTTACTGGTGAGCAACAGGATGGTGATATTAAAAGACCTGATGCAGTTGTGTGTGAACCAAAGCATTACTGTGTTCACGGTATTCCTGAAAATGGTATTAACTGTGCCGAGGCACGAGTTGGAAGACGCGAAATTGAACAGAGTTATTTACCTGTGTTTGAAACTGCAATTAAAAAAGCAGGTGCTTACAATGTAATGTCCTGCTATAACGCTATTGATGGTGAAGTTGTTTTAAGTTCCAAATATTATTTAACCGATATTCTTCGTGAAAAATGGGGAATGAAAGGTTATGTAAGAGCAGACTGGGGTTCTGTTGTAAGACTAGTAAACCGTCACTTTACTGCCGCAACTGATGAAGATGCAATATGTGATTCAATAAACGCAGGTCTTGATATGCAGGGTTGTTGTGATTACGATACAAAGACTTGGGAAGGTACAATAATTAAAAATGTAAAATCAGGCAGAATTCCTATGAAACGAATTGATGATGCGGTTTTACGAGTACTTAAAATCAAATTTGAATTAGGTCTTTTTGAAAATCCTTATACAGACGAGAAAATGCACGAAAGTGTAATAAGATGTGAAAAGCATCTGAATGCTTCTCATGAAGCGGCTAAAAAGTCAATGACGCTTATTAAAAACAATGGCATTTTACCATTGGAAAAAGGTAAATATAAGAAAATTGCACTTTTAGGTCCATCTGCAAATCGTCAGAGATTAGGTGGCTATTCATCTGTACCTGATGGTTATGAATTAAGAAGTGTACTTCAGGAGTTAAAAGAAATACTCGGAGACGAAGTAGAAATTGAATACTGCAATGGTTGTGGTATTCCTAAAGATTTACATGTAGAAACACAGGAAGGTCAGCCACACCTTGTCGAGGTTTATGACGAAGATGAAAAAGAATGTATAGAAGAAGCAGTTGAAATTGCCAAACATTCCGATATTGCTATTATTGTCGGCGGTGACAACACATTTACAAGCAGTGAAGGTCACGACAGAGCAGATTTGAAATTACCAGGTAAACAACGCGAATTAATTGAAGCGGTTGCAAAAACAGGTAAACCGGTTGTACTCGTTTTAGAAAACGGCAGAGCAGTAGATTTACAAGTGGAAAGTGGTATTTGTGATGCTATATTACTTGCGTGGTTTGGTGGCGAAACAGGTGCAAAAGCAATTGCAGAAACACTTGTTGGTTTGAATAATCCAGCGGGTAGATTACCTGTGTCATTCCCACAGGATTCTTACAGAATTCCTTGCTACTACACAGTTCTTCCTAATAATACTGAAGTTATGTTTGAGGGTAGCAGAAGACCGCGTTACGAATTCGGGTTTGGTCTTTCTTACACTCAGTTTAACTATAGTAACTTAAAAATCGAAAAACTTACTGAACTCGATTACAAAGTAAGTGTAAATGTAAAAAATACAGGCAAGGTAAAAGGTGACGAAGTTGTACAACTTTATGTAAATGATAAAGTTTCTTCAATTATCACACCACTCAAAGAACTCAAAGGTTTCGAGAGAATTACACTCGAAGCAGGCGAAACAAAAACAGTAGAGTTTACACTCGGTTTTGATTCATTCAAACTTCTCGACAGACACTTTGAATGGGTTGTAGAAGACGGTGAATTCGAAATTCTTGTTGGTGCTTCTTCAGAAGATATAAGACTTAAAGATACAATTACAATTGCGGTAAAATAAAATGAACGAATTAAGTACAATTTTCGGTAATGTCAATGATAACGAAACGGTAGTTTTAGAAAAAAATAAAGTTTATGATGTAAGGCAGGATGACTCATTCCTGCTTACAGGTTACTATTGCTCAAATACTGCAAAAAAGGATGAAAATCCAAATGGTACCCGTTATACTGCAATCTATCTTAAAGAAAAGAAAAATATTACAATAGATGGTAATGGTGCTTGTGTTTTAGTACATGGTAAAATGACGCCAGTCTTACTGGACCGTTGCGAGAATGTTACAATTAAAAATCTTACAATAGACTACGCTTGCCCTACAATGTCAGAGTTTAAAGTTTTAAAAAGCGAAAATGGCATTTGTGATATTAAAATTAATGACGATTGCCTTTACAGAATTGATGGTAACGAACTTTTCTGGGTTGGCGAAAACGATAAAAATGGTAAACCGTATTGGGAAGACAGTTACCACGGTAACAAGCGTCATATTAAAGTTTTTGACCCTGAAACTTACGAAACACGCGATTTCAGACGCGCAGATTTGAATTTTACGAAAATTGAAGAGCTCGGAAATAATATTTTAAGAGTTAATTTTAAAAATCCTGAAATCTGCTTTAAAGTGGGGACAACTATTCAGACGCGTAATATAACTCGTGACCAGGTTGGCAGTTTTTTTGAAAGATGTAAAAATCTTGAATTTAAAAATCTTCGTGTGAAATTTATGCACGGTCTTGGTATGGTTTCGCAGTTTTGTGAAAATGTAAGTTTTATAAATTGTGATTTAACACCAGCTGAACACAGAACAGTTGCAAGTACTGCCGATTTCTTTCAGTTTTCGGGTTGTCGTGGTCAGCTCGAAATTAAGAATTGCAAAGCTTTCGGTGCTCACGATGACTACATAAATGTACACGGAACACACCTGAGAATTATAAAGAAATGTAAAAAAGAAAACTCGATTGTTGTTCGTTTTATGCATCCTGAAAGTTGGGGTTTTGAGGCTTTCTCGATCGGAGATGAAATTGAGTTTATTAAGTGGGATACTTTAAAACCGTATCACAGTGTAAAGGTTAAAAACTTTACACATCTTAATGATACTGATATTAAACTTTTTGTAGATGGCGAATTGCCCCAGATAAAAAGGGGCAAAGATGTAGTTGAAAATGTTTCGTGGACACCCGATTTACTGGTACAGAACAGTTCTTTTTCTCAGACAGCAGGCAGAGGAATTCTCGCAACAACGCGTGGTAAAGTTGTTATTGAAAACAATACTTTTTTTAAACTCTGGGGACCTGCTTTACTTATAGAAGATGACTGCAACTTCTGGTTTGAGTCGGGGTACACAAAAGAGATTGTATTCAGAAACAATATAATTGATGCGTGTGATTTTGGTCTGACTTATGATGGTGCACCGACAATAAGATATACTCCTAAAGTAATGAATAAAAATTCAAAAGAATTTGTTCACGGAAAGTTGATTTTAGAAAACAATATTTTTAAAAATTCTTATGGTGACACGCATCTTATTCATCTTGAATATTTAGAGAATGCAGTAATAAGAAATAATATTTTCGATAAGAAATTTAAAATTGAAACAATTTGTACAGGCGAAATTATTAACGAAAATAACATTACAAAATAATAAAAACTACTCGTTCATTTGAGCGAGTAGTTTTACTTGTTTATTACTTCTTTTTAAAATCGAATTTGGGCATCATACCAATTTTTTCTGGTGTGTGTAAAGGTAACTGGTAAATATCGTGACCAGGGAATTCGTTGCCTTCAACAAATAATGGGCCATCTGGTGTGAAAGCAACATCCCAACCGGCGTAACCCATTTCAGGAATTTCCTGACAGGCTTTTTTACAAAGCTCAAGTGCTTCTTCCCAGTAAGGAAATTTGAAACCTTTAATCGGTTCATTTGTAAGTGGATGATTTGTAAAAGCATTTTTCTGTTTGTCAATTGCAACTTGTGAAACAATACCCGTTTCAACATCAATTGGTGCAGTCATACCGCCACTGTTGAAGTTGTCAACAAATTTACCGTTACCAATTCTGAAATATGCCGCAATAATATGTGGTTCGAGTTTTAAATCTTTTCTTTTTTCAATAGGTGTTTCTAAAACAGAGTTGCCGTTTTCGTCTGTAACAACAGTAACAACTCTTACTGTGTTAATTGAGTGTGGGTGAACTCTGCTAACATCTTCGTGTTGAATAATAAGTTCTTCTAACTCAAAGTTATCAGCTTCACTTGATAATTTTTCATATAATTCATCGAGTGAATTGTATTCGTCAATATTGATTTTTTCAATACCTTTACCACATCCGCCATCAATAGGCTTTGCCATAAATGTAGGATGCTTTTTCATAAAATCAATAACATCCTGCTTTTCAGAACCTATAACTTTAATCCAGTCGCGTTTTATGTAATCATTAAAACGCGTATTGAATTCGTCTTTGTTCATAAAGTAGTGAAGCACACTTTTATCACAATATTTTAAAACAAAAGCATTGTTTCTGCCACGGGTTAAATATGTGTCGCGTTGCTCAGGGGTAAGGTTATACATTTCAAACAAATCGTAATCCATATAACCTGCGCCATAAAGTCTTGCACATTTCTGCATATCCATAAAAATAGCAATTCGTGACATTTTTGTTTTTTTATGAACTAAGTTGATTTTTTCGAGCATTGCTTTGTAGTCCATATGTAATAATCTTTTTAAGATATAAACTATATTATTCATTAGAACACCTCTGCGTGTAAATTATTATTTTGGATACTAAATAATTATATCATAAAGTCTGATTATTTCAAGATTAATTATAGAATCGGACAAGCAAAAATAAGTCTGAAGCCTTGTTTTGGCTCGGTTTGTTCGTTCTGCATCTTTTTTACAGCCTTTTGTAATTCTTATTTAATTTCTGATGCCCTGCAGAAGTCGGGTGAATTCCGCCAACCGACCAGTATCTTGTGTCACCATCAGAATACGCACTGTCAAACTTGTTCTGAAGTGGTACAAATTTAAAATTATAGTGCTTTGCAACCTGCTCAGAAATTACTGCAAGTTTTCTTACTTCACAATTCAATTAAATCTCATTCTGACCAGATGCAGTTTGTGAAATGGGTTGCACGGTGTGGGAATGCCCTGAAGAAATCATCTGCATTGTTTTTAAGCTCAACCCCATCTATGAAAACCGCAGTCTCTTTAGTGTGACCTTCACCTGCAAGGAGTAACCTTGCGGCGGCAGGTGGGGTGAGTGATATATCATAATCACCGCTATCTCTTACAGTAACCGTTGCTTTTCCGTTCTGGTATTCAACGTCGAATATGCCTTTATTCTGTGGAAGTTCATCAAGACTCAATATACTGAATTTCCCGTGTTCCTGTGGGTAACTGTTATTTTCAAGCAATTTTTTAAGATTATATATTCTTGCGGCAATTCCGCCCTTGTATTCGTAATCTATTTCATCTATTCTGTCTGCAATACAAGAAAAAGGTGAACCAGTGTACTGATTTTTCACGACCAGGGTTTTTACTATACCGTCATAGTTGCGTAAGAAACCTACAATTCCTAAAAGTGCCGCTGGTGTCAGCACAAATAATTCTTCTGCAATAAGTTCGTCAGGGCGTTTTACTGTGAAACGAACATATCCGTCTGCTTCGCCTTTAGAATTTCTGTGAATGTAGGTATAATCTGCACTTTCTAAAGGTGTGTCGCAGAATTGATTTTTATTGTCTCTTAAAGTCATAAGATTTTCTTTCATAGCACATTTGTTATGAAGTTCACAAAGCTCTTCAAATTGTTCGCCATTATAGAGCTCGACATCGTTACTGTGCTCAAAGTGGGAGAGCTTACTGAAAGGTATTTTAATTGAAAAATTATGGTTGAGATTTGCAAAACCGAATTTTTCGTAATAAGAAATAGAGAAAGGCGAAAGAAAACCTACTGTTATATCATTTTCTAAGGCAGTTTTTTCTATTTTGTCAAAAATGGCTCTTACTCCACCTGTTCTGCGGTGTTCTGGTATACTGCATATTCCATCAACAACAATAGTATTTAAAAGATTACCACAATAGTTGCACTTAAAATTATACACCTCTGCACCTGCAAGAAGTTTATCCTGATGAAAAGCACCAAGAACGGGCATAGTGACCTTTGTGTCAACATCTTTGTCAAACTTCCATATAAAAGATGCGGCAGAAATTTTAAGATAATCTACTGCTTCTTCCGGTTTTATAAATCTTACTTCCATAATGGTTCTCCTTGTAGAAATATATTTTTATTATATCAAAGCAAAGAAAAAAGTAAAGATAGAAAGATAAAATATTGAAATTTTCATAAAGGATGATATAATGAAAATAAATCCGATTCACGGGAGGGAAAAGTTATGTCAAAATTAAAAATTGCAATTATCGGTAACGGTGGTATTTGCCAGGGAAGTCATATTGACAATTATTACGAAGATAAAAGAGTAGATGTTGTTGCATTCTGTGATATTATTGAAGAAAGAGCTATTGCTTTAAGAGATGAATATTACCCTAATGCAGCAGTATATACAGATTATAAGGAACTTCTCAAGGATGAAAGCATTGACGCTGTTGATATTTGCACACCGAACTATCTTCACTCTATAATTGCGGTTGACGCATTCAAAGCGGGTAAGCACGTGTTATGTGAAAAACCTGACGCAATTGATGTTACAGAGGTTCTCAAAATGAAAAATGCCGCTGACGAGGCGGGTAAGGTACTTATGGTTATAAGAAATAACCGTTTTGTTAATGCATCGCAGTACGCAAAGAAATTTGTTGAAGATGGAAAAATGGGCGAAATTTATTGTGGTCGTTGCGGTTGGCAAAGACGCAGAGGCATACCTGGTAAAGGTGGCTGGTTCACAACAAAAGAACAGTCTGGTGGCGGTCCGCTTATTGACCTTGGTGTTCATATGATTGACCTTGCTGTGTGGCTTATGGGCAACCCTACACCTGTTGCAGTAAGCGCAAATACATACACTAAATTTGCAGATAATGATACAAGCGATTCTGAAAACTCAAAGTTCGGTGACGCAAATTCAGAGGGTACATTTGATGTTGAAGACCTTGCAATGGGTATGATTCGTTTTGATAATGGTGCAGTTCTTCAGATAGAATTCAGCTGGGCATCAAATATTAAAGAAGAAAATCGCTTTGTTGAACTCAGAGGTACAAAAGCAGGTCTTAAATGGAAAGACAACGAGGTTGAATTCTTTACTGAAGAAGACGGTCAACTTCTTGATATTATCCCGAAAGGCAATATAGATACAAATGGACACAAGAAAAATATCCGCAATTTCGTTGATGTTCTCACTGAGGGTGCAGAACCAGTATTTAAACCATCTCAGGGTGTTGATATGATTAAAATTCTCTGTGCTATATATGAGTCTGCAGAAAAGGGTAAAGAAATTGTTCTTTAATAAAGTAAAGCAGGTGACTTGAACCAAAAATTCGAGTCACCTATTAATTTTTATAATAATTTTGTCACCAGAACCGCACTTCAATCGTTTTTAGGGTGAAAGGAGGAAGTTATGAGTAAACGAGATCTCGAAACTGAATTTGAAACTAAATATAACGATTATGGCAATATGCTTTATAAAATTGCATTTTTATATTTGGGTAATAAAAGCGATTGCGAAGATGTGCTACAGGATGTATTTACTAAATATCTTACGGGTAAATATAAATTTAAAAATTCTGAGCACGAAAAAGCGTGGTTTATAAGGGTGACACAAAATAAGTGTTTGGATTATCTTAAAAAGTCAGGTCGTAAAAACGTAAGTGTTGATGATAAAGAAATAACTGATACATACAGTTACGACGAAACGGCACAGGATATAATTTCAAAAGTTATTGCGTTACCAGATAAATATAAATCAGCCATAATTCTTTATTATTACAATGATTATAGCGTAGAAGAAATATCTAAAACCTTGAAAATAAGTAAATCGGCGGTAAAGAAACGCTTACAACGAGGCAGAGATATTTTAAAAATTGAATTGGAGGATTACTCAATATGAAAAAAGACGATTTTAAGAAAACTATTGATAATATAACCCCTGACGCATATATGGGTAACAGAATTAAAGCAAAAATTACTTCTGATATGCCAGTAAGAAATAACAGACGGGTTACCGTCAGCATAACAGCGTTTTGTCTTGCATTTGCAATTATATTTGGCGTTGCATTCTTAACCCCACCAACTTCACCAACAGGGCAAACTACAACAAATAATTCAGGAGTAGAGAATGTAAAAATAAGTCCTTTTATAATAGTTGCAAGTGCGGCTGATGCTGAAAGTGCAGGAGCTGTAACAGAAAATAAGGTACTGGAATTAAATGAAGAATATCCGTATGAGATGTTTTTAAAAGTAAAGGATACAACCAATCTTTCAGATGAACAAAAGGGAGAATATGTGCTTGATTTAGCAGAAGATTTCGAGGAATATGGTCTTACTGAAAAAGTTTTTGATACAGCCAGGGCAATGGTTTGTTCAACTGAAAATATAGCACTTATACAATATGCGTTTAATGATTTTAAACTTGATTTAGAAAATTTTGAAAACATCAAATCAATAAATGTCAAAAATACTTCAAAGTATGGTCAGATGGTACATCATTATAATTTACCTAAGTTCGGTGCACCAGAACACGGTAATGATATTACAATTAATGGTCAAGATTTCGATTTTGAGAAAAGTAGTTTCTACTGGGACCATACCGAAGAGATGGAAAAAGCCTTCAATGAAAATATAAACACACCATTTTCTACATTTAACGATACAATTACTTTTACAGTCGAATATAACGATGGTTCAAAAGCAATAGGCGTAGTTGACCTTGTTTTTGATGATAGTGGTAATGCTAAAGTTGTGTGTAAAAATTATGATTATGTGGAGTAAGTTATTAAAGTGTAATTAAGAAGACAATATAATTAACACCAAAGGGCAGGTTCAAATCTGCACTTTGGTGTTTGGTTTTTAGTATAATCTGTTCATTATTTCTTTAAACTCTTTTGTATCACGGATTTCATCAAATTCATCATGAAGCAACCATTTATCACGAAGAATTTCAGTAAGGGGACGTGTATCAGATGTTTCAAAATCAGTTCTTTTTACTGTGATTTCACCAACAAGAACAGCGTTATATTTTTGTTCATCAGGACGGTTATCAAAAGCTTTTGCTTCATCAACTGCAAGTTTCAGGTGCTTATACATATTGTCATAATCGTTCATAAGTGCATATCTTTTTGCTATATCGAAGTCAAGCCATACAGTACCCCAATTGTTTTTTGGTCGATTGCCGTCAAGAATAAGTTTCTCAAGTTCAAAAAGTTTCTTTATTGCAGTAAATTCAGTTTCAATATCAACAACATCTGCATCCGCTAAAAGCCAGATAAAACTTCGTAAATTTTCATAACTTTCCATAATTGCATTTTGTAAAAAAGGTAATTTTTCCTCTTGTTCTAACGCCCACCAAATTTGTTTTTCTCTACAAAGTTCCATTGGTGGCAATGTAGCATAAATTTTTTTGCCTATTTCTTTTCTGCCATTTTCACAATGGTTAAATGCTAATCTTGCTGTTGCTTCAAGTCGAATGTTTTGGTCTGGACAATATTTCATAATTCTTTCGCCAAGAGCAGTAATTTCAGCATCATATTTTTCCATATTTTCTTTCCATTCAGGTATATTACCGTCATCGTCACCTGAAACAAAGAGTGCATACATAAGCTTATCTAAAAGTATATAGTTGTTTGGAAATTCTGCTACACCTTTACGGGCAATAGTTATACATTCGTCAATATTACCTTTGCTTATTGCGAGTTGGAATTCGTCAAGATATTTATTAACTTTTTCTTTCTCTACATTTTCATCAATTCCCATAAGTTTGTCGGTAGAAATACCAAAGAATGTAGCGATACTTGGAATGAGTTCAATGTCAGGGTAACAAGAATTATTTTCCCAGCGAGAAACAGACTGACAAGAAACACCAAGTATTTCTGCAAATTCATCTTGTGTGATTTCTCTTTCTTTTCTTAATTTTTTTATTGTATCACCAATATTTAATTTCATAATAAAACCTCATTTTCTAATATTGAAAGCAGCGCTTCTTTCTGGTTACATTGTGCCATAAATAATTGCAGATTACAATATCACGAAACGAGAGTTTTTTTCACGCAGGTAGTGAAAGAAGTTTTTATTCGTATTGCTTTGTTTAATAAAGGTGTGCTATAATCAAACTAATAAGAATTTGGCGAGGAAAATGTTTATGGATGGTAAAACAACTATTAAGTACCTACAGACTTATATTAAAGAAAAGGATTTTCATCCTGAATTGCTGAAAGATTATTTTTTGAAATTATCCGAAGAAGTTGGCGAATTGTCTCGTGCTATTAGAAAGGGATTGAAAGCACAAAATGGTACTGAAATTTCTGGTACGATAGATGAGGAATTGTGGGATGTCATTTATTATGCTTTAGCAATAGCCAATATATATGATATTGATATAGAGCAAGTAGCAAAACTTAAGTCAGAACTTAATGAAAGTAAATACCCATCCGGTGTAAAGTTTGAAGAAAACAGATAATTAACTTTTGTAATATAGTGATAGTTTAGTAAAAAGGATTTATTAAAATGAAACTAATATTATCGTCTTGTGATTTTAGAAATGAAAAGTCAAAAAGAGTTATTATTGATAATTTGCCTTATCCTATAGATAAGTGTAAATTGCTATTCATACCTAACGAAAAAGCAACGACAGAAACTATTTCAAGTGATTTATATTATTCGAGAATGAAAGAGTTTGGATTCATAAAAGAAAATGTTTATGTATTTGACCATAACAATCCAGATAAGTTCAGGAATCTTGATATTGATGTTCTTTACATAAGCGGTGGTAATACTTTTGGAACACTTGATAAAATCAGAAAATGTAATTTTGATAAAGATGTTATCAATTATGTAAAATCAGGTGTTGTTTATATCGGCGGTAGTGCTGGTGCTCATATTGCTTCAAAAGACATTAAACACGTAGAGAAGTACGATGAAAACAATGTAGGTATAACCGATTATTCTGGGTTAGGTTTGTTCAATGGAATGCTTATCTGTCATTATACGGATGAGCGAAAATCAGATTTTGAAAAATTATCAGCAAATAGTGAATATAAAGTATATGCTTTGGCAGATGAGGACTCTGTTGTGTTATAAATTACAAAACCGAAAGTGTGAAATAAATGAATAGAAAAATAGTTGCAATAGGTGGTGGCGAGAACGGAAGAATGCGTTCAAATGGAACACGCCATCCATACGAGCTTGCAAATCAGGATAAAGAAATAATAAGACTTACTGGTAAAGAACACCCTAACTTTCTTTTGATTGCACATGCTCAACCATTAGAAAGACAAGAAAGTTATTTTCAGGTAATGGTTGATATTTATGGCGAGATGTACGGTTGTTCTTGTAAAGATTTAAAAAGTAATGAACTGACTAACACCAAACTTGTTAAAAGTCTTGTTGATTGGGCAGACATCATATTTGAGGGCGGAGGAAATACCCTTGATATGATTAAACTCTGGAAAGAAACAGGGTTCGATAAAATGCTGAAACAAGCATGGATTGATGGCAAGGTAATGTGTGGTGTTTCTGCCGGTGCAAACTGCTGGTTTAAGGAATGTTCTTCTGATTCTCTAAAAATAAAATTTGGTGATAAACAACCCTTAATAGGTGTCGATTGTCTGGGTTTTGTTGATGGTTTATTTGTACCGCATTGTGACGAAAAAGGCAGACGCGATAATGTAAAAGAATTATTGAAAACAAGTGAACAAGTTGGGCTTTCAATGTCAAATTGTACTGCACTTGAAATTGTAGATGATGAATATAGATTAATTACAAGTGATGCGTCTTATCACGGAATTGAAGCGTACGGATTAAAATCATACTGGAAAGACAATGAATATGTAGAAGAATATATTGATACATCGTTAGAATTTAAAGCGTTAAGTGAATTGTTGGAAAAATAAAATATTTTTGGAGTAGAATTATGGAAATCTGGGACGGATATTATAAAGATGGAACTTTGGCGAATATTGATTTGATTCGTGGTGAGCCTGTTCCAGTTGGGCTTTATCATCTTGTTTGCGAGGTTTTGGTTCGTCATATAGATGGTGATTATCTTTTGATGCAACGAGATTTGAAGAAAGATATTTACCCTGGTTTCTACGAAGCAACAGCAGGCGGTTCTGCTCTTAAGGGAGAAAATGAATTCGATTGCATAAAGCGAGAATTATTTGAAGAAACAGGAATTATTTGTGACGATTTTAAAGAATTTGCACACTATGTTTTTGATGATGATAATTGTTTGTTTCATTGTTTCTTATGTACTACCGATTGCGATAAAAATAATATAAAGTTACAAAAAGGCGAAACAATATCTTTTAAATGGATTAGTGAAAATGAATTTATTGAATTCGTTAATTCAGATAAAATGATTGATACACAAAAGAGAAGATACACTAACTGGCTTAAAGAAAAAGGATATTTGATAACCAAAAATCACAGGTGACTTGAACTGAAAATTCAAGTCACCTGTGGTTTTTATAATCAGCAATTTAAAGTCTTCAAAAAACTCCCGTCTTCATCAACTGCGTCAATCTTAGAATAACCATATTCATTAAGAAACGCAGTCCAACGTTCTTCCATTTCATCGGTGTAAAGAACGGGTTTATAACCTGCACTTAAATATGCTTTAATTGCTACTGCACGAAATTCTTTTGTTTGTAAAAGTATTTTTTTCATTCCTGATTTGTAAAGTGCCGCTTCTGCAATAGCAATAAGATATTTTGCAACGCCCTTGCCACGTGCTTCAGGTTTTGCAGTTACCATGTGAAGCCAACCCGTGCCATTTTCTTCTGTGAGTGCAGTAACAGTAGCTACTTCTTTGCCATCCAGCATAACAAAAAATATAGTGTCGGGGTTGTAGCCGATATGCTCTATAAGTCGTGTTCTGTAAGAAGATTCGAGTGTTTCATCATCTCTTATAATACCACACTTACAAATTTCATACCAGAGTTTTATGTCGTTTTCACTACCATCAAATTTTCTGAAAGTAAAGCCGTTGAATTCATTTTGAAATTCTTTCGCCTCTACTTTTTTATACATCATTAAATAATCAATGTAATTCATATTTTACCTCTTAAATTCAGAATGTCTGTAATGCTTCATTGTAAGAGAACCATCTTTACCTATGTCGGTTGTGTTAACTCCATAATGCCAGGTGCTCTCGTCCGAATTCATAATTTTACTGTCATATAATCTGTAGCAGTTATAACCACCAGTCTGGTTATAAACAAGATAAATTCCCTCATATTTAGCACAAAAATCGTTGCAATGGTCGTGACCGCAGAACATCGCTTCGGTGCCATTTCTTTTCATTGATTCGAAAAGACCAGAGTTAAACCACGAACCGCCCATTGGCTCACGCATTTCGCCATAAAGTACCTCTACATTTTCATTTGGTGTAAATGAGCCATCTTCATTTTGTGTAAACAAATCGCGGTATTCAGGTACTGGTATGTGTAAATAAATCATAGATTTTAAATCTTCGCCATATTGCTTTTTGAGTGACGCAATTTCATTTTCGTACCATTTGATTTGCGATGGCTTAACATAATCTGCACCCTTTAAATCGGCGGGTACGCCATCGTTGGTTCGGTGTGGCTCTTGCAAATATCTGCCTGAATCAAGGAAAACAAGAGTTTTTCTTATTGTGTTTTCGTCACTCATAATATTTATAGTAAAATTACCATAGCCATAAAGTGATTCGTCACCAAATTTGCAAAGACAGTAGGGTGAATCAATAAAGCTTTTATAAAGCTGATATTTAAACGAGCCTTTTTCTTCTCTTGCTTCGTGATTACCAAAAACATAAGTCCAGTAAACGCCTATATTTTCCATCATTTTTGCAAACTGAATTGCATCAATCTGCTGATATTTTGAAAGAATACAGTCACCTGTAAGTACAACAAGGTCAGGCTTTAAATCTGCAATTCTGTCTGCAAGGTGTTGAAGTGTTCTGTTGTTTAATTCGTAATCTTCATCAATATGTAAGTCAGTAGTGCAAAGAATTCTGAAATCATCATCTGAAAAGTTTCCGTCAGGGTTCATTTTTGCAATGTATGTTGAATTTTCAGTTGATTTAAGAATTTTAACAGTAGTGCCAACATTCTGCGTTTTTACAGATGATAAAAATCTGTTTTTGCAGAGTTTACCATTTGTTAAATAATAAATCGGCTTTTCTAAAGCAATAATTGCCTTCATTGAATTTTGTAAAATAAAACATTTTAAACCGTACATAAATTTACCTCTTGAATTTTATAAAGTGATTTCCATAATTTCGATATTACCAATTCCACCATTTACATATTTACCATTCTGATAATAAGCTTTAGAATTGATATTTACAGTAGCATCTGTTGGTACATATAAAACAGTTTTAATATCTTGTGGAAGTGTAAGGTTAATAACAAAATCTCCGTCAGTATTTTTGTAATCTAAAGTGATTAACCCTTTTACACTCGGAACGGTACAACTCATTTTGTCAGACAAAGTGTATTGAGGGTCAATTTTAACCTTTTTGTAGCCAGGTTCAAGTGGTGTAATACCCGCAAAATGCTTACTCATTATAACAAGTGGGCCACCGCTCCATGCGTGGTTTTTAGTGCCTCGCCAGGAGTCCCAAAATTCCCAGAGGGTAGAGTAATCTTCATTTATCATATCTTTATAGCGCTCTTTGATTCTTTCGTATGAAGCGTTATATTCACCCATTTTGCAAAGTGCTTCGAGAACATAATATTCCATATACGGACTTGAATTTTTAGTAGTGATGAGTACATTTTTTATAGTAGCATATTGCTCTTTATCTGCAAGTCCTGATAAAACTGCAAGTGCATTTGCTCTGTCGTCAGGTTCTTTAGCGTCATCACTTTTAAAGCCTTCGTCTGTCCAGAGAGTTTTATAACCTTTCTGAATTGTCTCTTTTCTTTCGGTTATAAATGAAATATCTTTATCATTTCCTGTAATTTTAGCCATTTTCTCTGTAGCAGAAAGAGCATAGTAAACCCAGGCGTTTTCAATAGCACACATATCTGCCTTGTTACCCCAGTCAGGCCAATCCCATGAGCCACTGCGATGAACTACAAGATTGTTTTCGCCAATTTCCCAGAGTTTCAGGTAATTAAGTGAAGCAGGGTAAACTTTTTCTAAAAAAGCCTTGTCGCCGGTATATTCATAGTAAGTGTAAAAACCAACAATTCCGGCAAGCTGTTGAACGGGAAGTTCAAAATAGTCACCGCTTATAGGAACAACAGTCTGGAGGACTTTTGTATCGTCAACATGAGAAAGCATTGCTTCAACACCCTTCTGATACAGCAAGTATGAATTACTGTCCATAGAGTACATTGTCATAATCATTTCACTTGTAACGTCGCCCCACCACTGAGCGCGTTCTCTGTCAGGACAATCCATAAAATTGTCACGCATTGTAACATAGAGTGTTCTGAGAGATTTTTGCCACAGTGAATTAAGAAATTCATCATCACATTTAAAATCACCACAGAATGAACTGTCGTAACCTGTTTCGCGGTATTTAAGAGAAACAACTGTAACGCCTTTTGGTATTTTATAAGTGATATGTT
>CALAEU010000216.1 GCA_937891215.1 uncultured Clostridia bacterium | reverse complement strand
GCTTCTCATCATAGTATTTATTAAAATATTAGCAATCATTGCAAACATACATCCAACACTTATTTGTCCAATTATATTAATTATCACAGATTGTTCTAAACTAAAAAACATTCGAGTAGTTATAGCAAAAAATATAGATAATATATAAAATATAGTCATATTTTTTATCATAATGCAATTAACTGTGCTATTGGTGAATCTGGCAAAGAAACGTACAATAGTTCTGCCTATACACCTTATATCCAAAATTCAATTGGTGAATATACAAGAATAAATAACGGCGGAGATTGCTTAAAATTTGAAAATAATTCAACTGGTAGATTTGTTGAACCGTTGTATACAATACTTGTTATGCAGTTTTTAATGCATTATGAAGATTGTTACATGCCTTCTGCACAAACTTTCTTTAGAACCGATGAAGGCAATAAAGAATCTGAATGTTTCCCATATTATAATTTTGAAACTCCAGATGAATCATTAGGCTTAACAACGGATGTTAGAAAAGGTTGTGCAACCGAGAAAGATCAAACAACAAATAAGTGTGGTGTTGAGCTTGTTCATTAAGAATTACATTGATTCTATCATTGTTGATAAAGAACATTGGTAATATCCTTTTTGGTGTGCAGAAAGTCCGCAGTTGACTTCTTTGCCCATGGTAATACCCGGTACAGTTACTTTTCCTGTTCTGGAAACATTGATAAATAACGTTCTGTCAAGCCCAATATTTACGGTTTCACCATCCTTGCCAAGTTTTTTATCTAAATATAGTCTTATTTCAAAATCTTTAATGTTTCTAAAACATTCAACTGTATTTTCATTGGTGCACAGCTGTGGAACACAATATAATATACCTTTGTTGTCAATAAAACAAATGGAGTTGTTTCCTTTGTTGTTGCCACTTCGAAGAGAAATTGATGTTTCGTTTCTTCTTCCTTGTGAGTCTGGAACGTAATTTATTTGATTGAGTTTAACATTTACTGCGTTAGTTTTATATACATTTAAATATGATTTAACAGCTGGCACTCTGAATTCATCTGTTGTAAGACCAACATAAGTACAACCTGCTTTAGAAAGTGCCGCTAAAGCAATCTGATTAAGATAAGCACCAAGACCCTTACCTCGACTTTCTTTACGTACTGAAACCATATGTACCCAACCGCGACCATTCTCCTGAACAAGAGCAGTAATAGTAGCAACAGGGGTACCATTTTCTGTAATGAAAAACACATTTTCAGGTTTGTAGCCATCTGCTCCTTCAATAACTTCTACAAAGCGAGTTGCGTCTGCATCATCGCCAACAAGACCATTTTTGCAGATTTCTGCCCAGGCAGCTCTGTCTTCAACTGTGCCGTTATAACTTCTGTATTCAAAACCTTTTAAATCAGATGGGAATTCGCAAGGTTCTGTTAATGTTTTGTATAATTTTAATTGGCTCATTTTATTTGCTCCTTATTTTTTATATGTAAAATTGTTTTTTTAACTAAATCAGATATTTCTACAACACCCATACCCGTAATACCAGTATCAAGTTTATTGTTAAGCGGCTCAATCCATTCTTCACCTATAGAATCAAAGCCGTTTAACATACCTAAAACAGAACCGACTGTTGCACCGTTGCAATCGGTATCGTAACCTATCTGGACTGCAAGGCATATAGATTTACCGAAATCACCATTACCGTAAAGTAAAGCGATAACAACAATCAAAGCATTCGGAATTGTGTGAACAGAATCATGCGGGTCAAATTCATTGTATTTATTATGTATGAAAGAAACACATTCTTCCTGAGTTACACCATTTTCAAACTTTTCTATAATATCATAAACTGCTTCATAAAGTCTTGATGTTGAAGGAATTTCAGAAAGTCCTGCTTTAATTACATCAGTAACACTTTCTGCATCTGCAGCGGCAGAAATCATAGCACTTGCAAACATTTCACCATAAATACCGTTTTTAGTGTGAGAAATACACGCATCACGAAAAGCATACTCTGCACCAAGTTCTTTGTTACCTGGTGTAATAAACCCAAAGTAATCACCACGAATCTGTGCACCAATCCATTCACGGTAAGGATTTTTGTACATCGCAGAATATGGTGGTGCATAACCATTTATAAAGTTACGATATGCAGATTTTTCGGCAGTGAAATACTTTTCAATCGGCTGACTCTGAAGCCAGATTTTCGCCATATTCTTAGGTAAAAAGTCGTGACCAAATTTCTCAACTAATATCTGTGCTAAAACTGTGTAAGTAGTATCATCATCAATCGGCGCACAATCTATAACATCTGCCCACGCTTTGTTTTCAAGACAGAAATCATATTTTTCAATCATCTCTTCTGTAATATCTGCAGAAAGAACATAACGGAATAACGGATAATTACCCGTTTCTTTAAGAAGTGGATACAACTCATTGGTTTTAATACCCTCAAGCGGTTTACCTAAAAGGCAACCACAAATTCTACCGTACCAGGCACCTTTGATTTTTTCATATAACAACTCGTCTGTGAGTGTTATTATTTTATATGTATAAGGTTTTCTTAATGCCTTTATACTTTCTAAATCTGATGGTTCGTTATATTTATAATCAGTTTTAACTTTTGCATTTATAATTTTCTCAAACAATTCGTCAGCAAGGTCTGCTTGTTCTTTTGAGTATGGCATTTTAATAGCGTTTTCAAAGGTTTCTTTGAACTCATCAATGTCAAGACCCTCATCAATACATTGTTTAAGCTCAATATCAAGAGTCTTACAATAAGAATCCCAATAATATTCACCTGAATAATCAGGACAAATTTTGCTGTTTGACATAATATCACCACCGTGATAATAAAAAATATTTAAATGATTATATACTTTTAAAGAATAATATTCAAGATGTTGCAACTCATTTCAGAGAGATTCTAAAAAGTCTTGCTCCGTGAGAATTAACTTTAGCAGAAAACTCACTGTCGGTTACTGTGTATTCTTCGTGTGACCACATATCCCACACACTGTATTTAACACCACCGACTGCTATATCTGTAATATCAAAAGAAATATTCCTCTCTTTATCATCTGTATTAAAAAGTGCGACATATTTGCAGTTTTCACCTTTTGAAGTCCAGATAATTTCACCTTTACCATCAGTCTCTTCGCGTTTAAACTGCCTTGCACCACTTGAGTTTTTGAGCATATCAATAAGTTCTCTGTTCTGAAGAAGTGAAAGTGTGAACTCATCATTTTCACGCATTTCGCCACCCATCATAAGTGGTGAACGGAAAATACCCCAGAGAGTCATCATTGTAATTTGCTCATCGTGTGTAAATCTTGTGTAGCGATTTCTGTATTTTTCTAATTCTTCTGTTTTCTGAATTCTGCCTAAAGGCAACATATCGCAATCAGGCCAAGCACCAGGCTGTACATACTCCTGCCATGCGTAACATCTTTCAAACATTGCATGGAGTTTACTCCATTCATCCCAGAAATCACCTGTCATACGCCAGAGATTTGCGTTAGCCGCTAAATGCTCGTGTTCTTCAACAGGTGCAGGACCTGGCGAAAGACTTAAAACCATATCTCTGCCACATTTGTCTATAGCTTTTCTTATCATCTCAATTTCTCTTCTAGCAGCATACGGATTATGTGGGAATATTTCTATATTGGCAATATCGTCACATTTTATGTAGTCAACACCCCATGACGCGTAGAGTTCAAATATAGAATCGTAATATTCCTGACCACCTTTTGCATCAGGGTCAACACCATACATATCAGGATTCCAAAGACACACAAAAGACGGTTTTGCAATATCATTTGCAGTAACGCCCTCGCACTTGATTTTTGTATGCTGATGTGCAGCCTGACGTGGAATACCACGCATTATATGAATACCAAATTTAAGACCAAGTGAATGAATATAATCAGCAATAGGTTTAAAGCCCTTACCCCCTGCTGAAGACGGAAACCTTTCTACAGACGGAATAAGACGAGAATATTCATCCATACAGAGTGGAGCAAAATAGTGGTAATAAAAACTGTTTGCCGTAGGCTCGGACCACTGAATATCGCACACAACATATTCCCAACCATAATCTTTGAGATTTTCAGCCATATAATCAGCATTTGCTAAAAGTTGTTCTTCGTTAACAGCCGCACCGTAACAATCCCAACTGTTCCACCCCATAGGTGGAGTGAGCGCGAGTTTTTTATGCATAAAATATCATTCCTTTATAAGAAAAAGTTTGTGAAAATATATACATAAACATTATACAATGATACTCTGTTTTTTTCAATAAGAAAATAAATTTGATTTACAACATAAAATTTTAAAAATATATAATTTAATATCAAAAAACACTTGACAAATAGTACTAATTCAAATATAATGTTAGTCGTTCCTGCTGGGATATGGACCATTAGCTCAGTTGGTTAGAGCAACCGGCTCATAACCGGTTGGTCCGGGGTTCGAGTC
>CALAEU010000215.1 GCA_937891215.1 uncultured Clostridia bacterium | reverse complement strand
AGGTCTATCATTGTTAGTTTACGAAAACTTTAAATGATAGAACTTTTATTATTCCTTGCAACTTACACACTAACTACTGACAACTAATTCCCCTTAATACTGTCAAGCGCATTTTTTTCAAGGCGAGATACCTGTGCTTGAGAAATACCTATTTCGTTTGCAACTTCAGTCTGTGTCATACCGCGCATAAATCTCATTGAAAGAATTTTCTTTTCTCTTTGAGGTAAATCTTTAATTGCTTCTTTTAAAACAATCTCATCTACCCAGTCTACATCTGTCTCATTTGAACCAATCTGGTCCATTAAAAATATTGTGTCACCAGCATTTGAATATACTGGTTCGTAAAATGAAACGGGGTCAACAACCGCCTCGAGTGCAATTACAACATCTTCTTTTTTCATATTCATTTCCTTTGCAATTTCTTCAACTGTTGGTTCGTAACCTTTTTCATTAGAAATTCTTTCTTTTATTTGCATAGCGTGGTAGGCAGTGTCTCTTAAAGAACGTGAAACTCTTATAGGGTTGTTATCTCTTAAATATCTGCGTACTTCGCCTATAATCATTGGTACTGCGTAAGTTGAGAAACGTACATCGTGACTCGTGTCAAAATTATCAATTGCTTTTATTAAACCAATGCAACCCACCTGGAATAAATCGTCTAAATTCTCACCACGATTAGTAAATCTCTGAATAACACTTAAAACAAGTCGCAAATTACCGTTTATTAAATCTTCTCTTGCTTTTGAGTTGCCATTCTTTGCTTCTTTTAGAAGTATTTGTTTCTCTTTTTCGGGTAATATTTTTAATGTGGATGTGTTTATTCCACATATTTCTACTTTATTGTAAATCATAAAAAACTCCTTTTACTTGATATGTAAAATCGTTTTCAGGAGTGTTCTGAGTTACAAAAAATATTATTTACTCTTTGTAGAAATTTAATCAAAAATTCACTTAATTTTTTCAAAAATTTTACTCTTAATTTACAGTAAAAAATGTTGACATTTTAATAGTGTGTGTTATAATAATAAAAGATGAATTTTAAGAAATTAAGGAGTGTTGATTATATGAAAAAGTTTTTCAAAATTTTAGGCGTTTTAGCGGCAATTGCAGCAGCTGCAGCAGCAGTTTATGTGGTTCTTCAGAAAGTTAAAGCAAAAAATGCTCCTGAAAGCTATGATGAAGATAATTATGTTTCTTGTTCTTGTCTTGAAGATGACTTTATTTCTGAAACAGTTGCTGAATAATTTTTAAATAAAAAAACGACAAACATTGAGTCTTTAATTCGATACGAGATATCGGCAAGATTTGAGTTTTAAAACAGGGTGAGTTGTGCCCTAATAGAATCTCTGACCTTTGCCGTTACGGCAAAGGCTTTTTTATAAATTACAGAAGGATTGGTTTTGAATGAATTTAGCATTAAAAAATGCACACGTTTATAAAAATCAAAAAGTTACATTTACTCCTGAATATACTTGTGAAGTAAAAATTCAGGGTGATGTGGCTATTTCTTCTTTTTTAAAGGATATATTATCTTCAAGTGTTTCTGAATATGGTATTTTCCCCGGTTTCTGTGATGTGCACGTTCATCTCAGAGAGCCGGGTTTTTCTTATAAAGAAACAATTAAAACTGGTACTTTAGCTTCTGCAAGAGGCGGTTACACCGATGTTCTTTCGATGCCTAACTTGAATCCTGTACCACATAATGTAGATAATATGAATCTTCAAAGGGAGATTATAAAGCGTGATGCAGTAATCGGTGTTCATCCTTTTGCTTCACTTACAGTAGATGAAAAAGGCGAAGCGCTTTCAGATATTGAAAACCTCGCACCAATTTCAATCGGCTACTCAGATGACGGCAGGGGAGTTCAGAGCGAAAGTTTAATGCGTTCTGCTATGGAAAAAGCGAAAAGTTTAAATAAAATAATTTCTGCTCATTGTGAAGATAATTCACTTTTAGAGGGGGGTTATATACACAAAGGTGAGTATGCTTTAAAAAATAATCATCGTGGAATATGTAGCGAAAGCGAATGGAGTCCGATAAAACGAGATTTGAAACTGGCAAAAGAAACAGGGTGTAAATATCATGTCTGCCACATTTCAACAAAAGAAAGCGTTGAAATTATAAGACAAGCTAAAAAAGAGGGCGTAGATGTCACTTGTGAAACTGCACCGCATTATTTAGTTTTAAACGATATGATGTTACAGGAAGACGGAAGATTCAAAATGAATCCGCCAATCCGTTCTGAAAGCGACAGACAAGCATTGATAGAAGGTGTGCTTGATGGTACAATTGATATGCTTGCGACTGACCACGCACCACATTCTTATGAGGAAAAATCAAAAGGACTAGAAAAAAGTCTTATGGGAATAACAGGAATTGAAACTGCTTTCCCGATAGTTTATACAAAATTAGTAAAAACCGGCGTATTGCCACTTGAGTTAGTTATAAAAATGCTTACCGATAATCCAAGGAACCGATTCGGAATTAAAGATGATGGTTCCTTGACTGTATGGGATTTAAGCAATCAATATAAAATCGACAGTAACGAATTTCTTTCAATGGGTAAGGCAACACCTTTCCAAGGTGAGAGTGTTTTCGGTAAATGTCTTATGACTGTATATGGAGGTAAAATAGTATGGCAAATGAAGTAAGAAAAAAGATTGTCTTTCAGGACGGTAGCGAATACTTAGGCTACGGTTTTGGTGCAGACTCAGAAAGCGTATGTGAAATAGTGTTTGATACTGCTATGGCAGGTTATCAGGAAATGATGTCAGACCTTTCTTTCACAGATAAAATAGTTGTTATGACTTATCCGCTTATTGGTAACTACGGTGTTGCAGACGAAGATTTTGAAGCAAAAGTTTCAACACTCGGCGGTCTTGTAGTAAGAGAATATAACGATATTCCATCAAACTTCCGTTACACAAAAACACTTTCAGAAGAAATGGAAGAAAATCACATTCCTGGTATCTGGGGTGTA
>CALAEU010000214.1 GCA_937891215.1 uncultured Clostridia bacterium | reverse complement strand
TATTTAAAAAGTTAGCGGCAGAACTTAACGGTGCAAGAAAATTTCCAGGTAAACACAAAGAGATTACAGGACTCGAATATTTAGATAAGGTAATAGATATTGACCAGTCACCAATTGGCAGAACTCCACGTTCAAACCCTGCAACTTATACTGGTGTGTTTACTGATATACGCGAACTTTTCGCACAGACACAGGATGCAAAAATGAAAGGCTACTCTGCGGGCAGGTTTTCATTCAATGTAAAAGGTGGACGTTGCGAAGCGTGTGAAGGTGACGGTATTATAAAAATTGAAATGAACTTCTTACCAGATGTTTATGTACCTTGTGAAGTTTGTCATGGTGCAAGATATAACCGCGAAACATTAGAAGTTCTCTATAAAGGCAAAAGTATTTCAGATGTTCTTAATATGACAGTTGAAGAAGCAACTGAATTCTTTAAAAATCACCCTAAGATTCATAGAAAACTTGAAACACTTAATGATGTTGGTTTAGGTTACATTACTTTAGGTCAACCTGCAACAACACTTTCTGGTGGTGAAGCGCAAAGAGTTAAACTTGCAACTGAACTTTCAAAGCGTTCAACAGGCAGAACTATTTATATTTTAGACGAACCTACAACTGGTCTTCACTCTGCTGATGTAAGTAAACTTTTAGAAGTTTTAAACCGCCTTGTAGATGCCGAGAACAGTATTGTTGTAATCGAGCACAATTTAGATGTTATTAAAACTGCCGATTATATTATAGATTTAGGTCCTGAAGGCGGTAATGGTGGCGGTACTGTTGTTGCAACAGGTACACCTGAAGAAGTGGCAAAAAATAAAAACTCTTATACGGGTCAGTATTTAAAAAGAATTTTATCAGAATAAATGTTGATATTTATTTCACTGATATGTATAATAGTAGCAATATCTAAAAGGAGAAAATGTATTTATGAAAGCAAGCGAAAGCATACAGAATTATGATATCAAAGTAAGAGAATACACAAACTATGCTATAAAAAGCATTAAGAATTGTTGTAAAAATTTCGGTCCGAGACCAACAGGTAGCGAAGCAGAAAAAAATGCACAGGAATATATGATGAATGACCTTAATAATTTCTGCGATGAAGTTACCCGTGAAGAATTCAAAGTGAGCGACAAAGCATTTATGTCGTGGATAAGAATTGGTGTTGTTATGGCAATAATTGCTATTGCAATGTTTACATTAGGTTTTTATGTTGTTTCTTTGGCACTTTATGCTTTAACAATTCTTATGATTGTTTTAGAATTTGTTTTTTACAAACCTGTTTTAGATGTATTCTTTAAAAAGAAAACTGCAGGTAATGTTTACGGTGTAAGAAAAGCCAAAGGCGAAACAAAGAAGAGAATTATTCTCTGTGCTCATACTGACTCTGCGTATGAATGGAAATATACATACAAAACCGGCAGAAAAGGTGTAGCATTTAACATCTACGGTGCAGTTGCTTCTCTTTTACTTGGTTTAGGTGTTTCTATTTATGCAGTTGTGGCAAATGGTGCTTTTTCAGACATTGTCTGGCTTTCAGAAGGTTTAGTAGTTAAGGTTTTAGCAGTTGTACTTTACCTTACAATTATTATTTATTGTTTCAATTTCAGTTTTATTAACTACAAAAATCCTGTTACTGGTTGTATTGATAATTTAAGTGGTGTGTTTATTTCAAATGCAGTTGCAAAATATCTTAATGATAACGATATTCGTTTTGAAAATACTGAAGTTTGTGTTCTTTTAACCGGTGCAGAAGAAGCAGGTCTTCGTGGTTCAAAATCATTCGTTAAAAATCACCCTGAATTGCAGAATAAAGATGTTGAAACTGTTGTAATGGGCGTTGATACAATCTGTGAAATGGACTTTATGAAGATTTACAGTAAAGATATGAATGGTCTTACTAAAAATGATGAACGCGTTGCAAAACTTATTCAGGATGGCGCAAAAAATGCTGGGTATGATGTACCAACAGGTGTTATTGAATTAGGTGCGACAGATTCAGCTGCATTCTCACAAAAAGGTATTTCGGCGGCTACTTTTGTTGCTATGAATCCAGAACCGTCAAGATATTATCACACAAGACTCGACACAGTTGAAATGATAAAACCGCAAGCAATTGATGCAGGTGTTAAAATCGCTCTTGAAACAGTATTTTTTTATGACGAAAAAGGTATATGATTATGACCACAAAAAATCTTAATCATAAACTTACAGGTAGCGGTAATTTACTCGATAGAAAAGGCGTTTTGCGCGAGGCTGGTTGGGCGAACAGTTTAGTTTACGACTATTCACGCTCGATGGTAAAATCAAATAAAACAAGACTTAAAGAGTGGGATTATTACCATATAATTGACAGCGAGGGAAAATATGCAGTTTCTTTTACATTTGCCGATAATGGTTATATGGGACTTATAGATTGCTCGATATTTGATTTTATAACAAAAGAAAAGTTCTCTGCAACAGAAATACCAATTATGCCAATGGGTAAATTAAATTTACCATCTACAAGCGAAAAAGGTGATATATCTTTTAAAAACAAGTCCTGTGAATTTCATATTGACAGAACAGAAACAGGCAGACACTTTTATTGCGATTTCAAAAGAACTTTTAACCATACAGAGATTGTTGCCGATATTTATTTAGAGCAACCACCAATGGATACAATGGTTATTGCAACTCCTTGGAAAAACAATAAAAAAGCATTTTATTACAATCAGAAAATTGCTTGTATGAAAGCAAAAGGTTCTGTTACAGTAAAGGGCAGAACTTACACTTTCGACGATAGTAAAGATTATGGAATTCTTGACTGGGGTAGAGGAGTGTGGACTTATGACAACACTTGGTATTGGGGAATTGGTAGTGGAACAGTAAACGGTAAACCGTTTGGTTATAATATCGGTTATGGTTTCGGTGATACTTCTGCGGCTTCTGAAAATATGCTCTTTTATGATGGCAAATGTCATAAACTGGATTTAGTTGATTTCTGTATCCCTGAAAATGTAATGGATACCTGGAATATGACTTCAAGTGACAATCGTTTCAGAATGGAGTTTAAACCGTTTTTTAATGATAGAACAGATATTTCTGTAGGTGTTATGTCACAACACGCAGACAAGTTATTCGGTATGTTAAATGGCATAGCAGTCCTTGATGATGGCACAGAATTAAAAATTGAAAATATGCCTGTGTTCCACGAAAGAGTGCATAATAAGTGGTGAGTCAGGGGCTAGGAATTAGGAACTAGAATAATAAAAAATACATCCTATCATTTTTGTTGATGTGAAAACCAACTTTAAATGATAGGAAGTTTTCTTTTATTTTGGTGGATAGGGTTTATCAATATCAGTAAGACCTAATAAATAATCTACACTGACATTGTAAAATTTTGCAATTTTAATAAGCGTTTCTGGTGTCATAGAATTTATGCCGTTTTCATAAGCTGAATATGTTCTTCTGTTTATGTGTAATTCATCTGCTAAATTTTGCTGTGTAAGGTCATTATCTTCCCTTAAATCACGAATTCTTTTATAAATCATAAATTATCACCTTGATAATTATATTATGCCATAAATTCTGCCATTGATATTTGGCAGGATTTATGGCATAATAAAGAAAAAAGGGGTGAAACACAAAAAAATGTTGCCAAAAATATAATATAATGTTATTATAAAAATATAATAAGGCAGAATTTGGGTATTTTAATTTATCTAACAGGGGGAAAATGTATGAAAAAGAAAATAAGTTTGATTTTAGTTCTTTGTTTTGTTATCAGTCTTTGTTTCAGTATTCCGGTAAGTGCAACAGAAAATACGGAAGATATAGTAGTTTTCGGGCAATTCACTTTTAAGTTAAACGAAGAGGGTAATGGGTATATTCTTATAGGTTATAATGCAGCTGAGGGTGGAAATATTGTTGAGATACCTGCATTTCCTGATTTTTCAAAGGCACCGTACTTATCGTTAGTGGAAATAGATACAAATGTATTTAAGGGTGTAAATGTGGTTTCTATTACAATTCCGGAAACTGTAAAGAAAATGACAGGTGATGGTTTTGCTCATCAAGGAACTCAAAAGGTATATATAAAAAGTCTTGTAAATTGGTGTAATATTGAATTCAGCAACAATCAATCAAATCCATTATATACTTTACCATTTGGCTCAGGTTCTGAATTATATCTTAACGGGAAGCTTGTTGAAGATTTAGTTATACCAGACGGAATAACAAAAATTAATCCTCATGTTTTTGCGAATTGTAATAGCATAAAAACTATAACAATTCCTAAATCTGTAAAAAAAATTGGTGTGAATGCTTTCGGTGATAATGATAATCTGAAACATATATATTATGTTGCTACAGAAGAAACTGTGGCAGAAATTGAAATTAGTAATGGTGCTTTTTCAGATGAATGTACACCATTTATTCATTATAATTGCAAAGAACATACCGTAACATATAAAAGCACAACAGCCTTTTGTATAGATACAGTAAAGGCAGACTGTTCTTGTGGTTATTCATGGTTAGTAAACAGAGTTCAGAACGAACATAGATATGTCGGGGATTGCTGCGATAACTGTGGTAAGAGTGTGTGGGGTTACAAAGAATTGGATGATGGTAATATTTGTGTGTACGATTATTTCAATAGTGAAGAGAAAAATGTTGTTATCCCATCAGAAATCGACGGTAAAACAGTTGTGTCACTTGATTTTAAGGATTCTCGAAATATAGTGGTAAATGTAGAAACAATAGTTGTACCTGATACAGTTAAAAAGATTTCAAATATTTTCATAAATTATTTGGGTTTGAACACAAATTCAAATTTACAAAGAATAGTAATACCAGAAAGTGTTACTCAGATTTCGGGTTTACAAATAGGTAAAACAATTACTATTGTAGGTGTGCCGGGTACACAAGCAGAAGATGTTGCCAACCAAAAAGGATTTGACTTTATTGATATATCAACTATATATTCTGTTGATGTGAAAAATGCAGAGTTTGTTGATGGAATGTTTGTAGTTGATAATATAGAAAAAGCTGAAATCCAAAAATTTGTAACTCCGGTTGATGAGTATACTGTTTCTGTAAAACCAAAATATAATGGCGTTTATAGTACAGGTACTAAACTTGAAATCAAAGACAAGGATGGAGTAACATTAAAAGAACATACACTTGTTGTAAAAGGTGATGTGAATGGTGATGGTGTTTGTGATGTTCTTGATTGTATGGTAGTTGAGTTAGCAGGAACAGGGAACATGATTTTATCCCATAGTTCATTTTTAGCGGGTGATATGGCAACTGATGGCGAAATTACAGAGAATGATTTAGGTGCAATCGCCAATAAAGCGTTATCATAAAGCAAATAACACATCCTATCATTTTTGTTGGTTTCAAAACCAATTTAAATGATAGGATGTGTTTTCCTTTACATTCCTGACTACTGATTACTGACAACTAGACACTGGTTGAAATGATAGGATGATTTTGTTTATTGCGAAACTACTAATTCCTGTTTCCTGTTTCCTGACTTATGGATTACAACTCTTACACGGTGAATAACCATCATTAATTAACTCACTTCTGTCACCGTTGAACTCTCGTTTATTCTTCTCAGCCATCTTTCCAACTGATGAACAGTCTGGGGAATGAAATTTTTTAGAGTTTATATTTAAAATATATGTTACTTCAATTTTTTCAGCGTTTGTAGTGGTTGCTTCAGTAGGCTTTACTATAAGACAACTTTCACCCGTTTCATAATCAATTTTAACTGATGGTTGTGCGTTGTAACAAAATACATTGAAGCAGATGCCTTTGCCTTTATCTTCGACAGAGTAACCTTCCATTTTAACGCCTTTACATAAAAGGTTTTCACCCTCAAAAACAGGTGTAACTCTGTACATTACATGGTTGTTTGTTTCTTCAATATAGTCTGCAACCATATTTTCAAATGGTAACATTCCCTGGATGTTTAAATATCTCGTACCAGTTATAAGGTTTTTATCGTTTGCATTTTCAGCAGATAACTGAAACCCGATTAAATGACATCGGTTATATAAATATTTACCATCAACACAATCATATTTTTTAAGATGCCATCCACTCGGTTTAATCATTCCGATTTCACCACGCTCTTCAGTCGGCATTGTTTCTATGCCAAGACACGCAAAAGCAACACCGCATCTGCCACGGTAGTCTAAGTTACTGTAACTTTCAAATGCTTTTTCTGTGATTTCAGCATTTGTAAATTCAGGTTGATTGTTGTTGAGAGTAATATACGCTTTACCTGAATATTCGGGGATGTTACTTACAGAAACAATCTGTTCTGTAGTTACAACAACTGTTTCTGCATCTGTAATTGTTTCTGTTGCCTCATTTATGGTAGTTACTTCTGAAAACAATTCAGTAGTTGTTTCTGTAACAGTCGTACCTGAATTACCACCGCAAGCAGTACACAACAAAACAACCAACAAAATTGCCAGTAATTTAAGATTTTTCATAAAGTGAATTCCTCCTGTTTCCTGCTTCCTGTTTCCTATTTTCTAACGCGTATGTTTAAAATCTGTCTTATAAAGTTCATAGTTTAATGCTTTTAATTCTCTTACAAGGTCATCGTTTGACTTTATTTCATTCTCAAAAATCACACCGCCATGCGCCAAATCTTCAATCTCGTGGAAGTCAGAACCAGCAACTACAATGTCTTTGTTGTGGTACTTTGCCCAGCTTTCGGCAATAGGATTTGAAGAATAGTGTCTTGGGTTTCCGTTAAATACTTCGTATCCGTCAAGAATTTCCCAGTCTTCAACAGTAAGGCCGCGTCTGAATGGGTGAGCCTGTAAAAATAAAAGGCCATTTTTCTTAGCAAGTTCAGAAAAATTCTCTGGTGAATACGCCATTAAATCGCCGTTACTTCTTAAAAATTCTTCTGTTACTCCATAAACGAGGTAATCGTTTTCGCTTTCGTAAAAATTTATTTCCATACCTAAAAGTACAACCATTTTGTCTGAAAGTTTTTCTTTTAGTATGTTATATCCTTCTAAAAAATGGGTAACTTTTTCTTCCCAGGTAGCATTCTTGTAAGGTTCTTTAGAAAATGCCGAACTGTTCATATGGTCTGTCACAACAATTCCGTTGTAATTTGTTGTAAGATATAATTCTGCTATCTGTTCAGCAGGAACACTGGCGCATCTGCTAACTTCATCTGTGTGTAAATGCATTTCGAATAAATAACTCATAGCCAAAACTCCCGAATAGAAATTATTATACGATTATAGACCTTTTTTCTATTTATGTCTATATAACTATTGAAAATTTTTCTGAAAAATGTTACTATTGCCTTGTATAAAAATTTCTATTCGGGAGTGTATTTTTATGGCAAAGTTAAAAGCAGCAGTTATTGGTACAGGTGGTATAAGTAACGAACACATAGGGGCATATTTAAAAAATGAAAATGTTGAACTTTATGCCTTTTGTGATATTAATGAAAAACAACTTAAATTAATGGCAGAAAAGTATGGTGTTCCGGAAGAAAGATGCTTTTTAGATAAAGATGAAATGTTAAAAGCATTACCAGAGATTGACATTGTAAGTGTCTGCACATGGAACAGCGCTCACGCAGAATGTACTATTGCAGCACTTAATGCTGGTAAAAATGTTCTCTGCGAAAAACCAATGGCTATGAATACAGCTGAGGCAGAAAAAATGCTTGAGGCAGCAAAGAAGAATAATAAACTTCTTCAGATTGGCTTTGTAAGAAGATATGGTAACGACGCAGATGTAATGAAAGATTTTATAGATGCGGGTTACTTTGGCGATATTTATTACGCAAAGGCTACATATTTAAGAAGACATGGAAATCCGGGCGCGTGGTTCTGTAATAAGGAGCTTTCGGGAGGTGGACCGGTTATTGACCTTGGTGTTCATGTAATCGACCTCACAAGATATCTTATGGGTAATCCGAAGCCGGTTTCCGTATATGCTGTTACACAGGACAAAATCGGCGGAAGAACACATCTTAAAACAGATGTTGATTGGAAATCAGAAGACGCAAGAGATGATGAGCCATACACCGTTGAAGATTTTGCAACTGCAATTATCCGCTATGATAACGGAAGCACAACACTTCTTGAAACAAGCTATAGCTTAAATGGCGAATCCACAATCAAAAAAGAGTTCTTTGGCGATAAGGGCGGTATTAAAATTGATGAAGATGGCTTTAAGCTTTATACCGAAATGAACGGATTTATGGTGGACGTTGACCCTAAACTTTCAAAATATAAATTAACAGGAACATAAAGACATTTATAATTTCCATAATTTTTTATATCTAAATTTATTGCTAAAAGCTGTTCTAGTTTTA
>CALAEU010000213.1 GCA_937891215.1 uncultured Clostridia bacterium | reverse complement strand
TTAAGCGATTTTAACATCTCAGCAGAAAAAATTACTGCACCTGTGTCAATATCTACTTTCCCATTTTCATTAACTGCACCGCATTTTGTAAGAGATTCTACTGATTGTTTGTGAAGGAATTTCTCTACACAGCCATCTTCTCCTCTTAAAAACACACCATGATTTTTACCTGTTTCAACATCTTCTTTAAAAGAAATTGCTGCAGCACCATTACCACTGTAATCAATCTGAAGTGGATTGAAAAGAAGAAGTACATCACCAGAAAGAAGCACCATACCTTCACGTATTCTTGCTGGTACACTTGACATTGACATCATAAATTCATCAAAAAGCGTTGAACTTCTGCCATTCGCTAATCTATGTGGTACAGGTGAAAAAAGTTTACCGAGAGCAGAATACTGCGGAACTCTTTTTGAGTCGCCACCAGAATGAATTACAAGTATCCTTAAGTCTGAAAAATCTTTTTTACCGGTGGTTTACATTGCAACAGCAGATACTTCTGATGACCTGTCTGTTGCCGCTGCAGCTACCGTATTATCGGCAATATATTTTATTACACCTAATGTAGCACCACCACTACCAATACGTTTACCTTCGCGATCAGGAATAACTGCAAAATGTGTTTTTTTAGGTAAAAGACCTGCTTTTAAACGCTCGTTAATCTGTGCACGGAAACCTTCTGCCTGATTTTCATTTGAAGCAGTTAAAATGATGTAATCCCACAATGCAAACCCATCGCGAGTTAAAGAACGCTCATAATCATCCCACGTATCCATATAAGATTGTGCAAGAAAAAGCGCCTGATTCTTTGACATATCTCTTCTCTCCTGTTATAAGCTGTTATATAAATTCTTGTAACTTTCTAAAAAACTTTCAACATTTAATGAATTTTTGTATTCTCTATATTTTTCATCGGGTTTAAAATCAACCTTAAGAGCCTTTTTTAAAACTTCTGTAAGTGACTGTGTATCTTCACTTATAAAAGTGTAACCTAGATGATTTTTTTCAATTGTATCACCTAAATTCCCGTGACATGGACCAATAATACATTTTTCAAGGTATACACCTTCACCTAAAGGTCCGCTAGCCCCATTAAATACTTTTCTGTACGGAATAGCAATAATATCTGTTGCATTCAAGGCATATTCAAGTTCTTCATCACTTAAAAATTTAAGTAAAATGCTAACATTTTCAGAAAATTTCTCAGTGTATTGCAATATAAATTGCTCATCAAAATGAACTGGTCTGCCTGCAATAAGAAGCTGAAACGGTTCTGTGACAGAGTCTAGAGCAGAAAGAAGAATATCCAATCCTTTATCGTGCCTGGTTTCTCCGATGCAACCGAGAACTGTAATATCCGGATTTAAGTTGAAATATTTTTTAGCTTCTTCCTTGCTACAATTACCTTTTCTAAAATTCGGGTATTCGATATGAACACCATTGTTTTTACCATACTCTGTAAGACGATTTTTAAGATATTCTGAATGTAAAACAACTGCATCTACAGATGCCGCTATTGCTTTCACAGAAAGAATATTCAAAAAACCCTCTCTTAAACAGTGCATAGTAACCACAGTTTTATATTTTTTGAATTTTCTCATACCGTAGCCGAAATATCGGTAGAAAAAATCACCATTTAAAATATGAACAACATCGGGATTTTCTTTTTCAACAATAGAATAAATTTCATTTATCCATTTTCTGAACTGTGAAAAAGAGCGCTTGTCGTTTTTTCTGTCCTGCGTTACGTATTTATATTGCTTACAATCAAGAGACTCGACATTTTCGGGTAAAATTGCAACAACTTCATTGTCAGGAATACTCGATAACGCACTTATGTACGAAATGTGGTGCCCTAATGTATTTGTATCTATATAAACAATTTTCATAAAGCACCTCCTATATACAAAACACTACTAAATTAACTGAGCTTTATAGCATTGTACCACAGATATAAAAAACAAGCAATACAAACTATTTTTCCTTTTTATTAGCCAGTTCCATAGCATCAATCATACAATCTTCTATAGAACAATATGTCCATTTTCCATATCGACCGATTGTATAAATTCCATCTTCAGCAATCATCTTTCTGAAATCATTAACCTTTTCATTTGATTGCTTCGTTATATGAACATATCCGGGATTTATAATCAACGCTTTATGAGCAACTAACTGATGATCGCTGATAATACCACATTTTTTAAGATTTTCTAGTGTTAATTCAAGTTGTTTCTCTAAATCAATAATAGCATCTTCCTTAAAACCAATTTCAATATACATACTTAAGCAATCAAATCCAAGAATATTGCTATAATACCCCACACGATAGAAATTGATTGATTTGTCAGGGAAGTATGTCCAATGTGTTTTTGTATTATCAATGTTTTTATCAAAGCCTAAATTAAACACTAACACCTTATTACACGATAAAACATTTTGCAATGACTTTGTATAATCTTCTGGTAATATCTTCATCAATTGATTTAAAGGCATTGTATTTATTAAAGAACTATATTTTATGTGTTCGCCATTAATTATTGCCGTTTTACTTTTGGGGTCTATAAACTCCACCGTTGAATTCAATCTAACCTTATTTTTATCTATTTTTCTAGTAATAACATCAACAAAAAACTGTGCACCTGATTTAGGGTAACTAAAAGAACTATTATATGTCTGAACATTTGATTTTTTCATGTTTGCAATTATCTGTTCTGGTTTTGCATACGGGAAAAATCTCCCCATTGCATCTGTATCCAAATCATTAAGATTGCATGCATATAATTTCTCATTGTATGGTTTAAGAAACTTTTCTGTAATACTCTTACCGAATTTGCCATATAACATTTCTTCAAAATTCAGATATTGGTCTTTTTCTTCTTTATTAAATAAATCATACAAACAATCAATAAACTCGCTCTTGGGTAATTGGTGAATATTCATCTGAAATGGATAATCAATTATATTGTTATAATAATTTATATCTGTACATTTTAAACACTTAACCATATCATCTTCCGATATTTCTGATTCAAAAAAACTCTTTATTTCAGAAGAAGCGAAATGGAAAAAATGACCTGCAAAATCCCAGATAAAATCGCCCTCATAGAATGTTCTGCACAAACCGCCCACAGAAGATTCTTTTTCTACAATTAAATAATCTTCTTTGCAGTTAGCGGCAAAAGTCAAGCCACTTATACCTGCACCTATTATTAAATTCTCTACATTTAACACTTTTACACCACTTCTTATTCATAAAGTTGTATATATTTCTTCGCTATTCGGTCCCATGAAAATTCATTGCATCTTTCTTTATTTGCCCTAGTTATACTCATTCTTAATGATTCATCTGAAATAACTTTTTCTAAACAATCCGCGAGTTCTTCTGCACTCTGCTCAGAAAGCAACCCTGTAACATTATTTTCTATAAGTTCTGGAGTTCCCCCTACATTTGTTGCAACTATACATTTACCTAAACCAATTGCCTCAAGCAATGTATTTGCCGCACCCTCAGTTCTTGAAGGTAACACAAAAACATCCGCCGCTTTTATATATTCAAGGTGTTTGCCATTTGATACATACCCAACAAAATTGAAATAATCCAACAACTTATCTGCAACTATATTTTTATAAAATTCAGAATCGGTACTTACATTACGCAACACATGAACTTTCAAATTTCTTATTGAGCTTTCGTTAACAAGAATATTTATTGCTTTTTCCAAATAATCGCAACCCTTAACTAATAAATCCCCTCCCAAAAAAACTATATTTATATTATCATTCTGAAAATTAATTTTGTTCACATTTTCAAATTCTTCTGAATCAAAACCGTTATCTATAATAATTTTTTCTTTCAAAATAATATCGTTTCTCTCAAACAAGTCGAAAAAATAATTTACCGCTGATGTTACAACATCCATTTTCTCATATATTTGCTTGACTGTTTCTGATGAAATTATATTAAAACCACCATTATCAAGCCCATGTGAATCATGTATTGTTGCGATTTTTTTAATATCCAGATTTATTTCTGATAAGCAAAATATTGATTGCATCAAATGCGCGTGAACAACTTCAACATTCTCTTTTTTAATTATTTTTTCTACTTTTTTTGCTCTGATTTTTGCTTCTCTGCGTTCTATCCAATCATTATTTACTTTTAAAAATCTATAAAGTTTATTTTTACATTTAGTAAAAAATCTTTTATCGTTAAAACGTCCTATACTCTGTGCATTACATCCGTTAAGATCCTTAAAATCAGAAAGCAATTCATCACAAGTAATTACAAGTAAATTACTTGTATCTATTTTTTTAATAATGCTTTGCACAACTGCTGCCGTACCACCTATAGCTACATCGAATATCAATATCGCTGTTTTTTTCATGATTCTCTCCATTCTAATGGCTCTTTTTTATTATTTCATTAATAACTTCTTTATTAATAAAAATTACTGGAACAATGTATGTAACCACAGCTACAACCAAACTTAAAACAACTCTAAAAATTAAACTTTCGATAAATTGACCTAGAATAAAAAGCGTGCAACACATAATTACACTAGACATAATTATAGAAAGCAATAACTTAAAATTGAATTTTATCGAAATATATTTCCTCATAATATATGCTACCACAATTAATGTAAAAACTTCTGTAATTACTGTTGCAAGAGCAGCACCTGTTTCTTGTAATTGCTTTATCAAGGTAAAATTCAATACAGCATTCAATAATGTTGCTATAATTCTTATTTTGGGTAATATTATTTCTTTTTTTACTGCTACAACAAGTTGGTATGCTAACAAATCTCCAACACCTACAACTATAAATAGCAAAGATAACACTTTTAAAACCTGAGATGTCTTCAAAAATGCCTCTCCATACAATAAAACAACAATATCTTCACCAATAAATAACACCCCTAAAAACGCAGGTACCGCAAGTAATAAAACAACATAAAATGTTGTTGTCACCAAATCATCGAACTCGCGCTTTTTATTTTCTGAAAAGAATGTTGACAGACTTGGAAGCATTACCGCAGTAATTGCTGCAATAGCTGGTGTCACCATGTGTACTATTTTAATTGCATTCGAATAATACCCCACACTTTCATCTGTACACATAACGCCTAACATTGTAATGTCTATTTTTGAATAAATGCTACCCGCTACTAATGAAATAAAAAGTGCTATAATCGGTTTTAAATGCTTTGTTAAATGTGATCTGTTGAACCTGAAATTAAGTTTCACATATTTTCTTGCGTGTATATAATTCCAGCAATAATTTCCAGCAGTAGCAAAGCCTGATATAAGAAGATACTTTAAAATATCACTTTTATCTCTAACAAAAACAAAAATTGCCACAAGTGAGAGTATCTTTATTAAAGTACTTCTTATAGTTATATATTTGTACTTTTCAACGCCCCTATAAAACCAATCGTTGTTAAATATATTTAAAAACAAAGGTATCCCTGCTATTAAATATAAAGTCATTTCTTTATAGAAATTTGGATTTACAAATACCAAAACAATATATATAACACTGAAAAAAACTGTTGAAATAAAATTAAGAATAAAAAGTTCTGAATATGTATTGTTTAGAGTTTGTTTATTATTACTGTCTGCAATTGCACGAATACCATAGGTGGGAATTCCTAAAGGTGCGAAAGACACAAAATATGAAACTATGTTGTTCATATATGCAATTTGACCTACACCAGCAGGAGCAAAGACACGGGAAATATATATAGAAGATATTAAAGAAAAAGCAAGTCCTATAACTGTATATGCAATATTATAAACAGCATTTCTGGTTACAGAGTTTCCTTTCATCTTTTCACCTCTAAATAATTTAATTATTTTTATCTTGCAAATCAAGCAGACTTTTCTGAACAGCTCTTAATAAATCCTTTTTAATATTACTTTTGGTACTGATAATGATTTTTAGATATTTAGAATATTATAACATATATTCAGAAAATAAGCAACAAAAATCCCCACTACGAGAGTGGGGGAAGTATTATTTCGCTATCAACCATTCTATAAATTCTCTGACAGCACCATCACCACCATCTTTTGAACTTATAAAATCTGATATTTCTAAAACTTCTTTAACAGCATCTTTAGGGCAACCAATTATCCCGCCTGCTGATTTTATTGGTAACATACACGGTAAATCTATTATATCGTCACCAATATAAGCAACATTTTTCAATGAATATTGATTACCATCTTTATTAAACATATTTATAATGCTTTCAAGACATTCAAATTTATTGCTTATACCCTGATAAATATGAACAATATCAAGTTCTTTGCACCTGTTGAGTAAAATATCGCTCTTTCTGGCAGTAATTATTACAGGTACAATATCTTTTTGGGGTAAAAGAAGCTTAATGCCACAGCCATCTTTAATATCAAACGCCTTGAACATTTCTCCATTATTACCCATATAAATTTTTCCGTCTGTTAATGTTCCATCAACATCCATAACGAGAAATTTAATCACAATGTTACCTCTTATTATGCTCTTAATAATTCTTTTACATCTTTAACAACTTTATCTTCGAGTTGTGGTCTTATCTGACCTGTTTCCCAGTTGATTTTAGGTATAAGCAAAGTATCTTCTGGCATACAAATGTTTATTAAACATGGCAAATCATCATTAAGCCAATCTTTACAACTGTCTAATTCTTTATAAGAATTCAAAGTAACTGCTCTGATTCCATAAGCTTCTGAAATCTTTTGAAAATCAGGTACTGAATAACCACTAGCACCAGTTGTCTGAGCATACCTTGAATTATAAGACCCATACTGAATTTCACTTATTTTACCAAGAACAAAGTTATTAAGGACAAATATTTTTATAGGAAGATTTTCCCTTTTAACAGTTTCAAGTTCCTGAATATTCATCTGCAAACCGCCGTCACCAGTTATACAATAAACTGTTTGATTGTCGGTAGCTATTGAGGCACCTATTGCATAAGGTAAACCACAACCCATTGAGCCATAACCACCGCCTATTAAAATGCGACCATTATTACCTTTTAAAGAAAGTGATTGTGCCGCCCAACATTGATTCTGACCGACATCGACTGCAACTATTGGATTTTCAGAAAGCAATTCTGATATTTTTTCAATAGCAAGATTGCCTTCTTCTTTATCATAAGGTTCTAAAAGTTCTTTTGCTTTTAAGCAATTGTTAAACCAATCAGAATAATCACCGATAGGTTCTGCTAAAAGTCTTTGCATAAATTCTGTTGCATCTACAAGATGTTTTTCTTCATCTGGTTTAATGTTTCGGCTTAATTCATACTGGTCAATATCTGCTCTTATAAGTTTAGCTTTAGGAGCAAAGCGCTCTGCAACATTACCCACTTGTCTTAAGCCTAAACGCGCACCAACAGAAACAACCAAATCGCACTCATTAAGCATCATATTAGAAATTCTGTTACCATAAGTTCCGATAAAACCAAATCTTATATCATCCTGCGCCAAATCAACTGCATTCATTGTAGTTAAAACAGGAATATGTGTTTTATGTGCAAATTCTAAAATAAGAGAAGCTGCACCTGAAGCTCTGGCACCATTACCTACCAACAATATCGGTTTTTTGGATGTTGTATGGAAAATCAATTAAAACTCCGCCTTTCCTTCCCAACATAGCCATATTATAAGCGCGTGCTATTATTTCAGGGAATTCTTCTGAATTGTTAGGAGTCACAGAATATTTTGTTATATTCTTTGACATAGAAACAATATTCATCTCCTGGAAACCGTTTTGTCTTATTCCAGAAAAACCTTTCATTTCATTTGTAGGTACATTACCACAAATAGCCATTAATGGAACACCATCAAACCATGCATCTGCAAGTCCGCCAAGACCATTAACTGCACCGGGGCCAGAAGTTGTAAAATAAACTCCGACTTTGCCACTGACACGAGCGTAACCGTTTGCAGCAAAAGCACAACCCTGTTCGTTGTAACAAACGTGAACGGTTATTTCGTCTTTTCTTTTATTTAAAGCATCCATAAATGGAACAATGTAACCACCAGCAAAACCAAAAACATCGGTAATGCCTTGTTTAATTAAAAAATCAACTAAATAATCGGAACAATTCATTTTTTCACCTTTTTATAATCCTGATAAACTTTATCAATAGCAGAGAAATCAGTTTTTGAATAACCTGCACCATAACGAATTCTTTGTGATGGAGTTAATGATTCCATAACATCAAAAATTTCATTTGCTGTAGAATTATACTGCTTTTTTAAATAATAAACATTATCAACATGAGCATGTTTTGTTCCACAAATATACATAGGCAAATCATAACCCCAATACACACTATCTAATATCGGGTTTATATATGTTTCAATAGTCAATAACAACTTTTGTATATCATAGTTAGCTCCACAATGCTTATTTAAATACTCTGCAAGTAATTCTGTTTTAGCGTTTCCTGCACCTCTTCCCATACCGAGAAGTGAACCATCTATAATAATATCTCTGCCACATTCCTGGGAAAGTTCAATCATTCTTTCTGCCAATGCACATGAAAGACCTAAATTATCATGAGAATGCAGACCGATTTTTATGTCTTTTGAAAGCAGTGAATCGACTTGTTTAAAAACATGAACTAAATCCAACATATCCATTGCACCGAATGTATCGACAATAGAAAATGAAGCTGGCTTTACCTTATTTACCTTTTCAATTAAAGCAGCACGCTCTTCATCAGTGTAACTTATAGAATCCATTGGATTAAATTGCACTAAATAACCTTTTTCTTTAGCACCTGCACAAAATGCAAGTGACTCATCTATCTCGTGCTGAGCAAAAGAGATTCTTAACCATTTAAAGGATTTACCTGTATAATCATCAAGCTCGTTTAAAGAATATCTGCTATTATCGCAAAAGCCTAAAAAATTAGTATTCTTTTTATCTTCCGGAAGATATTTTATAACATCATCAGAGTTACCGTAAACTATAGTTTCACCTGTAACATTAGTTTGTAAAAAGCCGGTTTCAACAAAATCAATTCCTGCTTCTGCTAAACCCTTCATAACACCCTTTACAAACTCGGTGTCTGAGTTTTTATTAAAAAGATATCCACCATCACGAATAGTGCAGTCAGTTATCTGAACGCTCATTTTATTGTTTCTCCTCGTTCATATATTTATATAAAGCCTGAGCAACCATCATATCATATTCTGTATCAATATCACTGCTCTCAATAGGTTCTACTTCAACAAGACAAGGCTTTATACCTATTCTGCGATTATATTTTTCAAAAACATATTTAGGGAACACAAAAGCACCTGAAGTTTCCATATAAATAGGGTCAAGGTCTTGTGTGCGTGGGAAATGGTCAGGGTCAAAGTTCATTGGTTTACCCTTTTCCCACATAAATGTCTGAATTTTTTCAACAGTAAATGCAGAATCGTATTCACTTGAATCAAGAACACTATCAATACAACGATCAATGCTCTCAGTTTTTGTGAATGGCGCAGTTGTATGAGAAACAACATAGCAATCTGCGTCAACTTCTTTCATAAATTCACGAATAATATCATTACAGTTTGCAGTATTTAAATCTAAAAACTCTGGTCTCTTTAAGTATTTCACACCATCAATTAAATAATCTTTAATTCTGTCGCTACTGCAATAAACATAAACTTCATCTATTTTTTTACTTGCAACCAAAGCTTCTAATATAAAATGAATCAATGGTTTACCATCGTAAAATGGTCTTAAATTTTTTTCTTTTACCCTTTCGCTGTTAAGCTTAATAGGTACCATTGCTACTGTTTTCATAGTTTTCACCCACAAATCAATCTTTTTTCTTTATATTTTTAACTATACGTAACCCTTTTTCAAACAAACTTTTTATTTGCTTATTATATATAATTGCTATTACAAAAATTATAACAACCTGAACAATATACCAATTGGTGTATATGGCTATAACGGCTTGTAATACAATCAAAACCCAAGAAATTATATTATATTTATGACTTTTGTTTTTCAAGATAAATTCAAGTTCTTTATGTCTAATAAAGTAAATTATAAAACTTGCAATCATTGTAGCTATTGCTGCACCTTGAATGCCTATAAAATATACAAGCACCGCACTAAATATAACGTTTACTATTGCACCATATATCGCAGCTTTTGCCATAGAATTCGATTTTTTTTCTGCAGCAAGAATCGCGCCTAAATAACCCGCTACAGCATTGAAAACACTGGCTACAACTAAAAACGGCACAAACTCCCACGCACTATAAAACTCGTTGGCAAAAAGAAGCTTTGCTATTATTTTTGTTAACAGAATCAATCCTGAACAGATAAAAACCAATGCCATATTAAAAAAATCAAATGTATTTGAATAAAACGCTTTGGCATCTTTAGACTCATTCTCTTTTATGGCAGAAATCTGCCAAGCTTGCGTAAAAATACCTTGTAGCGCACTTAAAATATTCGGAATTTTATAAGCAACTGACAAAAGTCCGTTTGCCGCAACACCACACATTGCAGAAACTATATATTTGCTTGCTGAACTATTAACCCACCAGCTTAAAGCAACTGTTATAAGTGGAATGCAATATTTCAGCATTTCTTTTTTTAATGCCTTATCCTTTACGCTGAACTTAACCAGGTTGAATATTTTTAGCCTTATAGCAAAATAAACAACAGACACTGCAAGAGACAGTGTATTTGCAAGAAAGAAACCAAATAACCCAAGCTTTATTACAAGTAAGAATATTACATTAAATGCAATCATAGTTACAGTACTTATTATTCCTGCAACTGCCATATCTTTAACTTTTTCGCAACCCTTTGCAAGCTGAATAAAGTACTGATTTAAAACATAAAACAAGTAATAAAAGAATGCAAATAACACAAAAGGGGTTATTTCCGGGAAAATGTTAAACTTGTAAATCAAAAGTAGTAATGCTACTACAACAGGCAGGCTTTTTAAAATGAAGCTCATACCTATTGAAGCAATCTTTTCGACCGATAAATCTTGTCGCATAGAAAAGCGCATTACCGCATCCACAATATTAAGTGTTAATATAGGAAACAAGAGTTGTACAGATGTTACTACTAAATCATAAGTTCCGTACTCTTCTGTTGTTAAAACACTTGTGTAAAGCGGAACTAACAAAAACACTAATATTTTAGATGATAAATTGCTTATAGTCAATAAACCAACATTTTTAAATAAGGTCTTATATTTTGAATTCATATTAAAATATCCTTAACATCATTAGCATATGAAACTGTTCTTAGTGAATCTTTCAAAGCTTCATCACATAACAACTCTTCAATTGTTGCTATAGTTTTTTGTGCACTATAATTACCGGAAACATTACAACACTTATGCATAAAAAATGTTTTTGGTGGGTTTTCAGACATAAAGCTACCCGCTAAAACACTACCTGATGTTGCAGTCAAAAACACTTTGTCTGAAAAATCCTTCGATAATTGAATTGCCTCCCATGGAATGTCTGAATTTTTATCCACAATAAAACCTTCGTCTTCATAAATAGTTCTAACGTCTCTTGGGTGAGTTTTTACAAGTAAATTTTCTTTACCTACCAAATCTGCAATTTTACAAACTAATTCATATTCACCTATTGGCTCCCCGCCCTCAAAATCGTAGACACTTGTGAAAAAAAAGTATTTTTTTACACTCAAAAAAATGAATTTGATAAAAAAGCAAAAGATGAATTTGAACTTAGATATGTATTAACTAAAAATATTGTAGATGGACAAGTATATTGTAATGAATCAGTAAAAGTTATTAAAAAAGATTGTCTTAAAGTTATAATTAATAACTTTGATCCTAGTAAGATTTATGAAATCCAAATTCAATATCAAAGTATTGATAAACTTACTATGTTAAAAAGGCAAGGGAAAGAATCACTTACTTACTTTGAAGGAAATAATGAGCAAAGAGTAGAACTTTATAATCAAATTAATAAAGATATTAATGCGATAGAATCGAAGAAAAATCAGGTTCGTGCGCAAATAAGCAGCTTAAACGATGAACTGGTGGATACTCTTTTGACGCTGGAGGTCCTTGAGGCGGATCTCAAGAGAAAACAGGAAGAAATAGAGGCAGCACAAAAAGAATATGAAAAATTTAAGAAGTTAGAAGAGCAACAGTATGATGCTATGAAGCTTCGTATTCAATATATGTATGAAAAGGGAACGAATGATTACATTGCGATGTTGATTGAGGCAGAAAGTATTTCTG
>CALAEU010000212.1 GCA_937891215.1 uncultured Clostridia bacterium | reverse complement strand
AAAACAAGGAATTATTCTATAACAATTGGAAATTCAGATTCAAATACAACTTCTTCGTTATCTGAACATATAACTGTTATTTTGAGTTTTTGTCCATCAACTGTATAAATCTGATAAGCCATTGCATGAGAAATAACTTTTATAACTGTATCATTCAAAAAATTAATTGAACCTTCTGGTATCTTTTCACGATCTGCTATAACTTTTATATTACGAAAATCATCATCATATTCAATATCAGTTACATAATTTTCTGTATTATTTTTAATTTCATCAAAACCGTTTAATACTTCTTTTGATTTAACCTCTTTAAGTTTTTTATAAGCGGTTTCTGTCATTTGAAGAGTATATTCATTCGTTTCTGCATTTTTTGTGTGAAAAATCCCCTCAATTCTATCAAGGTCTTCATAGAATTCTGTTTCTGAAAAATCTTCTGAAAATTTATCCCCTGAGATTTTAATAATAACAGTTGATGAAACGGGTTCCGTTGTACTTTCAGTTTCTTTTGGTTGAGTTTTATTACATCCTGAAAAAACACAAAAAGCCATTGAAAGCACTAATAAAATTGATAAAAACTTTTTCATATTTTTACACCTTAATCCCAAAGTTTTTCAGGATAAACACCATTTCTAATAAGTTCATTAACAGATGTAACAACGCCTGGCTTATCTTCTTTATAAGTAACACCAAACCATTTTGCCGTAGTTTCTAAAACTTTCACTATGCATTTATTATCTGCCAACATATCTTTAACAATGAAAGGTAAATAAAATTCTCCTTTAAGTGGGTTATTCACTAAAGCATCGTCTAAAAACTTCTTGAAATATTCTTCAATTTCGTCAATAAAACTTGATGGGAAACACCAGCAATTCATCGAAACATTAACTTCTTCAGGAAGTTCTACCCAATTTTCTTCATCTTCAGTATAATAAATTTTTCCATCTTCTTTTCTGATGATTTTTGTTCTTTCAACAACATCTGTTAAGAAATTGTTCGCATTAACAGAGCAAATACCACGTGAAACTGTCCCATTTTCTGTTAATGTATTATTAAGTTTATATGCTGCCATAGCGTAATTTACAGGTATTGAATTAAAATCAACAGTTTCAATCCACTCTGAAATAACATTAAATGCGTCTCTGCCATAAAAATCATCTGCATTTATAACCATAAATGGTTCGTTTACAGTACCTTTACAAGAGTAAATTGCGTGACCTGTTCCCCACGGCTTAACTCTGTCTTCAGGTGTTTTATAACCTTCAGGTAAATTATTAACATCCTGGAAAACATAATCAACTTTAACGAGTTTAGAAATCTTGTCACCAACAACTTCTTTAAAAATCTGCTCATTTTCTTTTTTTATAATGAATACTACTTTATTAAATCCAGCTTTTATAGCATCGTAAATAGAATAGTCAATAATTATAGAATCGTCGGGACCTACTGGCTCCATTTGTTTCAAACCACCAAAACGGCTACCCATCCCTGCCGCCATAATTACGAGTGTTTTATCCATAATCGTAACTCCTCTTTGATTAAATATTTAAGTTATTATACCATATTTTAACATTTTTATCAACTATTTATTGACTTTATTTATTTTTACAATATAATACTTATTAACAAAATTATTTTGAGAAAGGTATATTTATGACAAAGCTTTTAATTAAACTTTTTATTAAAGATGCAGATATAAATACCCAAAGAGGCAGAGAGCTTTACGGCAGACTTGCTGGTGCTGTAGGAATAATATGCAACTTACTTTTAAGTGTTATGAAGCTTATTATAGGTTCAATTTCAAACAGTGTTTCTATTACCGCGGATGCTACAAACAATATTTCTGATGCCGGTTCTTCAATTGTTACTCTTGTAGGTTTCAGACTTTCAGGTAAACCTGCTGACAAAGACCACCCTTATGGTCACGCGAGAATTGAATACATTTCAAGTCTTATTATTTCATTTTTAATTTTACTTATTGGTTGCTCAATATTCAAAGAATCAATTACTAAAATTTTCAAGCCTGAAGAAAGTCTTTTTAATATTGCTACTGTTATAGTGCTTGTTGCGTCAATTCTTGTTAAACTCTGGCTTTCTGTTTTCAATAAATTTTTAGGAAAACAAATTAATTCAAAAGCACTTGAAGCAACTGCAATTGACTCAAGAAATGATGTTATTACAACTGCAGCAGTTCTTTCAGCAAGTGTAATTTCACACTTTACAGGTTTTAACCTTGATGGTTATATGGGTGTTATTGTTTCAGTATTCATCTTTATTTCAGGTATAAATCTTGTTAAAGAAACCTTAGACCCTCTTTTAGGTCAACCACCTACAAAAGAGATGTTCGAAGCAATTGAAAAGAAAATTTTATCTTACGATAATGTTTTAGGTGTTCACGACCTTATGGTACACAGTTACGGCCCCAATACATATTTTGCTTCTGCGCATATTGAAATGGACGCTAAAATTGATGTATTAGTCTGCCACGATATAATGGACCAGATTGAAAGAGATTTTAAAAGCGACTTAAACATTCACCTTGTAGTGCATTTAGACCCGACAATTCTTGATTCACCAGAAATAAACGAACTCAAGGAAATGGTTAACGATATTATTTGTGAGATTGACAGAGACCTCACATTCCACGATTTCAGAGTTGTTATAGGTGAAGAAAACAAAAATGTATTATTTGATGTAGTTGTACCGCCTGAATATAAATACTCTGATGAAGAGTTAGAGAAAATTATAACAGACAAAATTACTGAAATGAGCAATGGTAAGATATTTACTGTTTTAGTTGTTGACCATAGTTATGGAGTACTGGAATAAAACTAAGTTTGCCTTGCAGCAAGTGATTTTATTTCATAGTGAAATTACTTTGTAGTGATGTTAAGTTTTTATGGGCAAACTTAACATCACTGCTTGCAACATCACTTTCACTTGTGAAAACATCACTTTAAATTGAAAATTTAAAACATCACAAAAGCCGCCTTAAAAGAACATCTTTTGAGCGGCTTTAATTTTATTATTTTTTCTTTTTCATCTTACTGATTATAAATATTACTATCATAACAACGAACTCAATTGGCAGCAAATAAATCAGCACTAACCCTAAAACACTTTTTCCATTTGTTTCGCCAAGAATAGGAATTGCTATTAAAAACGCAAATACCGATATTGCAAATACTGTAATTATTGTACGTCTTATAACTTTTTTGTATTTTTTTGTTGTTTCGTCAACTGCACCGAAAATGACTTCAAGAATAAATTCAATTATAAATTCAAAAATTGCTTCCATTGCTATTTCCCCTTTTTAAATAATTTATCAAACAATTTAGAAATTGCTTTCTCAACAAAATTTGTTGGTACTACCGGTGGTTCTTCACCGTTATTCTGCCTTAAAATTGCTTCTTTCTGCGATAAAAACATATTTATATATTCATTTTTGCAATACTTCCATATTTTTGTTGATTTCAGAATACTCGGTATTGTAAAAAAAGAAAAAATCAATAAAGTAACTAAAAGCATACTAAAATCTGGTTCTTTAACAAACAACCATAAAAACAGTACAATGAAAGGTAACCCTGAAACAAATAAAAGTAAATTTCTGATGGTTTTGTTTCTTACCTTATTTACATTTTCAGCAAAGAATTTAATATTACTTATTTTTGAATTATTATTTTTAATATAAACAGAACTATAATCACAATGCGTTTCCTTTTCAGTATAATCAAGATACTTTAAAACAAGAGTTTCATTTGGTTCATTACATACAATATCAAAAGAAGTGCTACAATTAAGATAAAATACCGCTGTGTCTGTTGTCAGAATCTCAAACCACCAAAGGTCAAGTAGTGCTGTAATAAAAAAGAAAGTTCTGTTTTTATCCAAAATATCAATTTGTATTTTTGAATTCTGTGAATCAAGAGATAATGTTGTACTTTCACCTTTCTTCATAACAACACTCTTGTCGTCACACTTTATCCGTATTTTCTTATACAATGTTTCGTTTACAATCCTTAAATTCATTATTTATCCCCCTTAGAATTATAATTCTAAGGTTATTCTACACAATTGAGGGTTGGTTGTCAAATTTGATTATTCATCAGCGAAGCGACTTCAATATTCATTATTCATTTTAAAATCCGTTCTTACTTAATGAATAATGATGGAATAGAAATTACTTTCTATGAACAATCTTTAAAGAATGGTTTTAATATTAAAGAAATAGTTAATAAATCTAGATATATATTTGATAGTAGAGATAGATATGTAGAAGAACTTAAAAGAGAAGAAATGTATGACTTATATGTAAATATAGAACATCCTTTAATTAATGTTTTAGCTGATATGGAATATACGGGTATTAAGTGTGATAAAGATATACTTAATGAAATGCAAAAAGAAATAGTAAGTAAGATTGATAGTGTTACTAATGAAATATATGAATTAGCAGGAGAAGAATTTAATATTAATTCACCAAAACAATTAGGAGAAGTATTGTTTGAAAAACTACACTTGCCACATGGTAAGAAAAATAAAACCGGTTTTTCAACAAGCGTTGAAGTATTAGAGAAATTATCAAAAGACTTTGTAATTGCTAAGAATGTACTTGAATATCGCGCGTATAGTAAGTTGTTATCTACTTATATTAATGGTCTTAAAGAAGTGAAAGATGAAAATGATTTTATTCATCCGTTATATAAGCAAGCGCTAACTCAAACAGGAAGATTATCAAGTGTTGAACCGAATATTCAAAACATGCCAGTAAGAACTGAGACAGGACAAGTAATTAGAGAAGCGTTTATTTCAAGATTTGAAAATGGTGCTATTCTAACAAGTGACTATTCTCAAGTAGAGTTAAGAGTATTAGCGGAAATGTCTCAAGATCCTAAAATGATTGAAAGTTTTAATAGTGGAATTGACTTCCATAGTCAAACAGCTAGTGAGTTATATGAGGTAAAACTTGAAGATGTAACTAAAGATATGAGAAGAACTGCTAAAGCGATAAACTTTGGAATAATTTATGGAATGAGTGCTTGGGGGTTAAGTGAAACCATTGATATAACTCCAATCGAAGCTAATATGTACATTAACAAGTATTTTGATACTTATTCAAAAGCAAAAGAATGTTTAGATGAATTTATAAATAGTAGTAAAAGATTGGGCTATAGTAAAACTTTATTTAATAGAAGAAGATATATTCCAGAAGTAAATAGTGATAATGGTAATTTAAGAAGCTTTGGAGAAAGAACAGCAATGAATTCTCCAATCCAAGGTACTGCTGCTGATATTATTAAAATTGCTATGGTTGATATTTATGAAGAAATGAAAAAACAAAAATTAAAATCATTAATGATTGCTCAAGTTCATGATGAATTAATTTTTGACTGTGTAGAAGAAGAATTAGAAATAGTTCGAAAAATTGTAAAAGAGAAAATGGAGGGAG
>CALAEU010000211.1 GCA_937891215.1 uncultured Clostridia bacterium | reverse complement strand
TGATACTAATCCATATAAAGCTAGTAAAAAGGAAAAAGAAGAAGCAGAGAAAGAATCTAAAAAGTCTAGAAAAACATCAATGAGTTTTTGGACTGCTTTATCTTTAAGTGTAAATAACTTAAAAACTAAAAAGGCAAGAACATTTTTAACTGCATTTGCAGGTAGTATCGGTATTATAGGTATTGCCCTCGTTCTGTCGCTTTCGAATGGTATTCAGGGGTATATAGATAAGGTTCAGGAAGATATGCTTCTTTCGTACCCTATGTCAGTTGAAAAACAGACAATGGATATAAGCAGTATTATGACTTCTGTAACAGGTCTTGGCATGGAAGCGATGCAGGGTATTGATGTTGAAGAAGATACCGTTTATGTAAATGAAGCATTTATGCAGATGGTAAATGCATTTATTTCACAGGCATCTTCAAACAACTTAAAAAACTTTAAAACTTATATTGAAGATAATAAAGCAGAGTTTGATGAAATCTGTAACGATGTTCAGTATAAATACAGTACAGACCTTAATATTTACAAGGCAGATACATCCGAGGGTGTTGTTCAGGTAAATCCGAGCACTATGATGGAAAGTATGAGTATGGGTGCCGATATGGAAGCAATGACTTCTATGGCAGGTTCAATGGCGCAGATGTCTGTGTGGATTGAACTTATCGGTGACGACAAACTTATGGAAAGTCAGTACGATGTTATTGCCGGTAAACTCCCCGAAAGCAAAGAAGAAGTTGTTTTAATTGTTGACGCAAATCATCAGATAAACGAACTTATAGTTTATGGTTTGGGTATTAAAGACCAGGAAGAATTTTCAAAACATATTATGTCTGCACTTGCAAATGGTGAAGAACTTGAGAGCGCAGGAGTTTCAAAATATTCTTACGATGAAATTCTCGATATGGAATTTAAAGTAGTAAACACAGGTGACTACTACACCAAAAACAAGAAAACCGGTCTTTGGGAAGATAATCGTGAAAATGATTATTATGTAAAAGGTCTTGTAGAAGATGGTTTAACTCTTAAAATTGTTGGTATTTTAAGACCAGACGAAGACAATACACTTTCAATTGGTACTGGTGGTATCGGTTACAGAACTGACCTTATGGATTATGTTGTAGCCGAAAATGCTAAAACAGAAGTTGTAAAAGCACAACTTAAAGATCAGACAAAAGATGTTTTAACAGGCCTTGAATTTTCAAATCTTACTGTTAATGATTTTGATTTGAAAGATGTTGATTTAGCTAAAATAGATTTCAATTACCTTGATATTCAACCATTCTTATCTATGGTTGAGCAGATGGAAATTGATATGAGTCAGATTGATATGACAAATATGATGGCGATGTTCGGGTTTGATGATATGTCAAATCTTCAGAAGAAACTTATGGAAGGTTTTCTTTCAGAAGAACAGGGGTTGGCTTTAAAACAAGCGTATGTTGACACAATGGCTGCTAACAACTCACTTTCAGCGACACTCGAAACATTGGGTTATTCAACCGAGGATTCACCATCTGCAATTTACTTCTACCCAAGAAGCTTTGAATCGAAGGAGAAACTTAACGAGCTTATAAATTATTACAATAATAAAGTAATAGAAGATGGTCACGATGAATATGCAGTTAAGTGTACCGACCTTATAGGTGTGCTTATGAGCAGCATCACAACTATTATTGATATTGTTACCTATGTTTTAGTTGCATTCGTCGCCATTTCTCTTGTGGTTTCTTCTATTATGATTGGTATTATTACTTATATTTCTGTTCTTGAAAGAACTAAAGAAATAGGCATTTTAAGAAGTATTGGTGCTTCTAAAAAGGATATTGCGCGTGTGTTCAATGCAGAAACAACGGTTATAGGTCTTGGTGCTGGTGTTATAGGTATTGGTTCAACACTTCTTTTACAAATACCAATAAACTTTGTGCTTAATGACCTTCTTAATATTCCGGCGTCCGCTTCGTTACCATTTATCGGCGGTTTCGCCCTTGTAATTATAAGTGTTACTTTAACACTCGTTGCAGGTTTATTCCCATCAAAAATCGCCGCTAATAAAGACCCGGTTGAAGCACTTCGCACTGAGTAATTTGGAATGTGTAATTCGGATTAAAGGGGCTGCGACGTAAGTATAATAGTTGCTAGTGTGGCTGGTATGGCTAGTTGCTAGTATAATAAAAAATAAAAGTTCTATCATTTTTAGTTTACGAAAACTTTAAATGATAGAACTTTTCAATTTCTTATAACTTGCACACTTGATACTTACAACTAAATAATGTAAATTAAATAAAAAACTTGCAATACTAATAAAAAAATGTTAGAATGGACAGGTATTTTTATAAATTTTAGTTAGGAGCTTTTTATGGACAACAAAAAAGAATTTAAACCGTATGTTCCTGCGAGTAAAATTACACCTGAGATTACTGTAGCTTCAATTGTTATGGGTGTTATTTTAGCAGTTGTATTCGGTGCAGCAAATGCTTATTTAGGCTTAAGAGTTGGTATGACTGTTTCAGCATCTATTCCTGCGGCAGTTATAGCAATGGGCGTAATCAGAGTTATTTTAAGAAAAAATTCTATTCTCGAAAGTAATATTGTGCAGACAATTGGTTCTGCAGGTGAATCTTTAGCCGCTGGTGCTATCTTCACTTTACCTGCACTTTTCCTCTGGGCAAATGAGGGTAAAATGGACAAGCCGGATATGCTTGAAATCACAACTATTGCACTTTTAGGTGGTCTTTTAGGTGTATTCTTTATGATACCTTTAAGAAATGCACTTATCGTTAAAGAACACAATGTTTTACCTTATCCTGAAGGAACTGCTTGTGCAGAAGTTCTTTTAGCAGGTGAAGAAGGTGGTTCAAATGCTTCAACTGTTTTTGCAGGTATGGGATTTGCGGCTGCATTCAAATTCATTATTGACGGTTTAAAAGCAGTACCTGGCGAAGTTGCTTTAAGATTCAGAGGCTTTGCAGGTGAAATAGGTACACAGATTTACCCAGCGGTTATGAGTGTTGGTTTCATTTGTGGTCCTCGTATTTCTTCTTATATGTTCGCTGGTGGGCTTTTAAGCTGGATGGTTTTAATTCCTCTTATTGTTCTCTTTGGTGAAAATATTGTTATGTATCCATCTGCAACACAGACAATCGGTGAAATTTTCGCTGAAAGCGGTGCTTCAGGTATCTGGGGTTCTTACATCCGTTACATTGGTGCAGGTGCTCTCGCTGCCGGTGGTATCATAAGTCTTGTTAAATCGTTACCACTTATTATAAGTACATTTACAGGTGCTTTAAAGAGCATGAAAGGTGCGGGCAGTGCCGGTAGCCTTCGTACTGAACAAGACCTTAATATGAAAATAGTTCTTATAGTAATTGCTATATTAACATTACTTGTATGGCTTGTTCCTGCTATTCCGATTTCTTTAATAGGTGCAATTATTGTTGTTGTATTCGGTTTCTTCTTTGCGACTGTTTCTTCGAGAATGGTAGGTCTTGTTGGTAGCAGTAATAACCCTGTTTCAGGTATGGCTATTGCTACACTTCTTATTGCAACACTTGTTCTTAAAATAACAGTAGATAATACACCGCAAGGTATTGCGGGCGGTATGGAGAGTGCTATTGCAATAGGTTCAATTATTTGTATTGTTGCCGCTATTGCAGGTGACACTTCACAGGACCTTAAAACAGGTTACCTTTTAGGTGCTACACCTAAAAAACAACAAATCGGTGAAGTGTTCGGTGTTGTTGCTTCTGCTCTTGCTATTGGTGGTACACTCTATCTTCTCGATACTGCTTGGGGCTTTGGCTCAGAAGAAATTGCAGCACCTCAGGCTACACTTATGAAAATGATTGTTGAAGGCGTTATGGGTGGCGAACTTCCTTGGGTTCTTATTATAATTGGCGCACTCATTGCAGTAGTTGTTGAAATTTTAGGTATTCCTGTGCTTCCTTTTGCAATCGGTATTTATCTCCCTGTTCATCTTAATGCTTGTATTATGGTTGGTGGTCTTATTCGTCTTGCATTTGATAAGATGAAAGGTGACGAAGCTAAAAAGTCAAAAGTTACAAACGATGGTATCCTCTTCTGCTCAGGTATGATTGCAGGTGAAGGTTTAGTTGGTATCGTTCTTGCTATTCTTGCAATCTTCGGTGTAGATAAAATGATTGACCTTTCAGGCAAATTAGGACTTCCTTCAGGTGTTTCACAGATTTTAAGTCTTGTAGTATTTGCACTTGTAATTGTTTCACTTTTAATGTTCTCAGTTTTCAAAAAAACAAAGAAGGCAAAAAATGGCTAAAAAATTAGTGGTAGATGAAAATTATCTTGAACGAAAACCAGTAAGAAATGGGAGTATTTCGTGGAAACAAGATGATGAAAATAAAGTGACTTTAGAAATTGAAAACACCGGTTTCTTTAACACAGTTGTACAAAAAATCTTTAAAAAACCAAAAATCTCTTATGTTCATCTTGATGAAAATGGTAGCTTTTTGTGGCCGCTATTAGATGGCGAAAAAAACATCTTAGAATTAGGGGTTCTTGTAAAAGAACACTTCGGTGAAAAAGCAGAACCGCTTTACGAGCGCCTTGCAAAGTATTTCCAGATTCTTGAGAGCTATAGGTTTATAGAATTCAGGGACTAGAGGCTAGGGTCTAGTGGTTAAATAAAATATAAATGGATTTATCCTATCATTTTTAGTTGGTGTAAAACTAATTTTAAATGGTGGGATAAACTATTTTGGGGAGTAGGATTCAAATCCCTAGTCATCAGTCTCTAGCCAATGATTTTTTATTATAAAAAATCATAATAAACATTGAAAAATATAATATTTTATGCTACAATAAATCCAAATGTGTTAGTAGGTGATTTTTATGGCAAACAAAGTACAAAGAATTGGTTTTATTGGTATCAGTGGTAGAGGTTCAAGTATGCTCGATTTACTTCTTCAGGTAGAGGGAGTAGTAGTTCCTGCTGTTTGTGATCTTATTGTTGAAAGAGCGGAAAAGGGTATTGAAATTGTTGAAAACAGAAACAACAAAAGTTACCCTGTAACTGCTTATCTTGATTACAAAGAAATGTTCGAAAAAGAAGAACTTGATGCAGTTTTAATTGCAACAACATGGATTACTCACTCTCGTATTGCGGTTGATGCAATGAAAGCTGGTCTTCATGTTGCTATGGAAGTTGGCGGCGCAGCTTCTATTGAAGAATGCTGGCAGTTAGTCAGAACAAGTGAAGAAACAGGCAAAATCTGTATGCTACTTGAAAACTGCTGTTATGACAGAAACGAAATGGCAGTATTCAATATGGTAAGAAAAGGTCTTTTAGGCGAAATTATTCACCTTGAAGGTGGCTATCGCCACGATTTAAGAGATGAAATCGTTTTAGGTAGAGAAAATATTCACGGCAGACTCTTTAACTTTATGATGCGTAATGGTGAGCTTTATCCTACTCAT
>CALAEU010000210.1 GCA_937891215.1 uncultured Clostridia bacterium | reverse complement strand
TTGTAATAACACCGTGGTAGAAGCAAAGCCAACCTTCATCTGTTTCAATAGGTGTAGGACCAGCACCTACTTTTGTCATTTCCCAGTTATTTTCTGGTTTGATAACAAAACGATGTTTGCCCCAGTATGTAAGGTCAGGGCTATGACTTAAGAAAATATCACCATAAGGTGTGTGACCTTTATCACAAGGACGAGTGAAAATCATATATTCATTATTAACTTTTCTTGGGAATAAAACGCCATTTCTTGAAACTGGTAAAACTGCATTTTCTTTTCTGTCCCAGTTAATAAAATCTTCTGTAATTGCAATACCGATAGATGTACCTCTGTCGGTGTGGCAAACCCATGAAAGATAATATTTCCCATCAATTTCGCAAAGGCGAGGGTCATAACCACGGAAGATTTTTTCATTGTTCAATTTCCAATGAATACCATCTTTACTGAAACCTGTAACAAGATATTGTTCGCGTGTAATATCATCAAGTCTGAAAACACCTGCAAAGTCATCTTCTTTATCGCGTCTTACAACTGCAGAGTTGAAAATACTGTTAGCGTCTTTTACAAAACTTCTGTCAATAATAGGGTTTTTAGTGTAACGCCATACAGGGTCAGTGCAGTTTTCTGGTTTATCTTGCCAGGGGATATTTTTTACTTTTGAGTTTAAAATTTTAGCCATAATATATATTCCTTTTTTTATTATAGTCTTGCGTTGTCGTAATAGTTTGTTGTTTCCATTAAAATGTTTGCCGAGTCAAAAATTGTTTTTCTTGAAACGTTTGAAAGCAAATCTTTATTACTGAAACATTTATTGATGTATTTCTTAGATGTGCCGAGTGAACACGATGCAAAATGATGTACTGTAAAAGGTGTGAAACTTGAAGTTCCTATAATAGTACTTTCTTTATGTATTTTAAGACCTAAGTTGTCACACGCGTCTGACATTATATTTGCAGTGTCTTTACTGCCTTCGTTACCGCTACCGTCTTTGAAAAAAATTGCTAAATGTTTAGATGAGGTCAATTCTTCAACAGGAATGAATACTGTCGGAATATCTCTCATAATCTTTTTGTATTTTGAAGAGAACGCATAAGCACCTGCGTGGTTTGAATACTCACTACCTGTAATAAGGCAACAGAATTCAGTCTGGTTGTATCTGAAATTGTTTTCGCTCATCTGCTTCATAATGGCGGTTATTGTAGCAGAGGGAATTATACTTGAGCTTAAACCACTTGCCGCTTTATTTGGATGAACGAGAAGAATAGATAATAGGTAAAATACCGAGAAAAACACTGAAACAGATGAAAGTAATGAAAAAATAACATTACTTTCAGGTGCACCTGTAAAAAGATACATAATGCAAGAAATGAATGTAAAAGTGTTACCGATTACGGAAAGCGCAAGTAATACAGTTGTAAGATTTGTTTTAAAGAGGAAAAATCTTTGTTTTTTTGGTGCGTCTGCACGTGCTACGAGAACAACTCTGTTCTGTGCGGTGAAGTGTGAGTAACGCTTTGCAAAAATGTTTATGGAATTTCTTCTTGGGAAAAGATTATCAAGAACTTTTCCGTCAAAAAAGAATTTGTATGCGAACACTGAAAAAATAACTACACTTAACACTGTGCATATACACACTGGTATAACAGAACCACGCTTTACTGCAAAATAAAAAACGAAAGAAGAAATTATTAAAAGGAAACAAAGAATTTTTAAAAGGTATGTACCCACTTTTAAATTGGTTGTAAAAGTTTCTTCTCTTGTTTCGTCACAATAATTATTGAGTTCATTCATAATAAGTCTTGCAGAGTACGCTTCACCAGGTGTTGATGGTAATCTGTCAGAACTTTCTGAAAGAATTTTTCCTGCTAAAGAAAATACATAGTCTATATTTTCTGTAGATAATTTTGGTGTGATTGTCATTTAATTATATCTTTAAATCTCTTGTATGCTTCTTCCCATTTTTCGTTTTCAGTAGGAGTGTAGCAAGTGAGATTTTCACCTTCTGCGATAATTTTTCTTGCTTCTTTAATGTCTTTTATAACACCAGAAGAAATGAGTTGAACTGCAACATTACCTAACGCAGTTGCTTCAATAGGGCCACCGAAAACTTTTACATTACAACTTTCTGCAGTCATCTGTAAAAGCAATTTATCTTTAGTACCGCCACCCATAACGTGAATTCTGTCGTATTCTTTTTCTGTACACTCTTTTATACCATCGAATGTGTAACGGTATTTGAGAGCAAGGCTTTCATAAATACAACGCATAATTTCACCAGGAGTCTGTGGTACATACTGTCCTGTTCTTTCGCAGTATTCCTGAACTCGTTTAGGAATGTTACCCATTGAGCCGAATTCTGGTGAATCAGGGTCAATAAAGCATTTGAAAGGTTCACATTCAAGTGCCAATTTTTCAAGGTCTGCATAAGAATATTCAATGTTCTGTCTTTTCCATTGACGACGACTTTCCTGAATAAGCCATAAACCGATAATGTTCTTTAAGAAAGCAGTAGTAAAATCGTAACCACCTTCGTTTGTAACGTTAAGGCGTTTAGATGCTTCATTTATAATAGGTTCTTTAACTTCTGTGCCGAAAAGAGACCAGGTACCACAACTTATAAATACAAAGTCATCATCCTGACAAGGCACTGCAGTAATAGCACTTTGTGTGTCGTGTGCCGCAACTGCAATTACATCTGCTTTCGAAAGCGAAAGTTCTTCACAGATTTCGTCACTTAATTGACCTACAACTGCTCCAGTTGGAACAATTTTTGTGAGAAGTCTTTTCGGAAGACCTAATGTATTTATTATTTCATCTGACCAGTCGTTAGTTTTTAAATCAACCATTTGTGAAGTAGTAGCAATAGAAAACTCGGTAGATTTTACACCTGTAAGCATATAGTTTAAAAGGTCAGGTGTAAAAAGCATTGTTTCTGCTTCGTCTAAAATATAAGGACGGTTTTCTTTTAATGAAAGAAGCTGGAATACAGTGTTGAAATCCATAAACTGAATTCCTGTAATATCATACATTCTTTCTTTTGAAATATATTCTTCTGCTTTTTCAATCATGCCGCTATTTCTTTTGTCGCGGTAATGAACAGGGTTTTCAACTAAAGTGCCATCTTTTCTTAAAAGACCAAAGTCAACACCCCAGGTGTCAATACCTATACTGTCAAAACCACCGAATTCTTTTGCTTTTACCATACCTTGCTTTATTTCAAAGAAAAGTCTCTGAATATCCCAATAAACAGTACCATTAATTGTAACAGGGTCGTTTGAAAAACGATGAACTTCTTTAAGATTAATTTTTTTACCATCAAATGTAGCTAAAATTGCTCTGCCACTTGATGCACCAAAATCAAATGCAAGAACTCTTTTTTCCAAAGGAATACCTCCCTTAAAAGTTTATATATTATCTTAAGAAACAGTCGATAATAATTTCTTCTGCTTCTTCTTCTGTTTTGCCGAGTGTCTGGAGTTTTAAAAGCTGGTCGTTGTTAATTTTACCAATTGCCGCTTCGTGAACAATGTTTGCATCACAATGGTTTGCAGCAATTTCAGGAATTGAACGTATGTGAGCGTTACCCATGATGATTGAGTCACATTGTACGTGTGCTCTGCATTTTGCATTACCGACTGCTTTAGGGTAAAACACTTGCTCTGAATTGTCTTTTGCAACTGAACGGGAAATAATCTGTGAAGATGCATCTAACCCATTAAGTTCAATTGTCATATCTGAATGTGCAACCTGATTATCGTGAGTCATAAGTTTTTCTAAAATGAGAAGGTGAGCACCAGCCTGCAATTTTGCAACGGTGTTTCTCTTTGTTGAATCAACGCCTTCAATCTGAACCATTTCCATTTCACAATATGAATTTTCATCCATGAAAATTTCAGTAACAGGGTTTAAAACATTTTCGCCTGTGCCTGTACCTTCCCCATAATGTTTTTCAACATATTTGATACGTGCATTTTTAGCTATATGGAAACGGTGAATACCATCGTGCTCACTCTTTTTTTCACCTGAGTTATGAATACCACAGCCAGCAACAATAAGAACATCTGCATTTTCACCAATATAAAAATCGTTATAAACCAAGTCATCAACACCTGTTTCGGTGATTATAACAGGTATATGAACACTTTCATTTTTGGTGTTTGCCTTAACTGTTATATCAATGCCAGGTTTATCTTTTTTATTTTCAATAATTATGTTTTCAGTAGAAGAGCGACCTGCACTTTCACCATTTTTTCGGATGTTGTAAGCGCCTTGTGGAATATCGTGCAAATCTGCAATTGTCCTTAACATATGTGAATCTACTTTTTGCATTTGTTCCACCACCTTATCTGAAATTACAAGCACTGTTGAATTCGTTCATTAAAAGAGGAAAAACTTCATCAACAGGACCTTTTTTACTAACTGTACCATTTGCTATAATTGCAATTTCATCAGCAATTCTCATGATTCTCTCCTGATGAGAAATTATAATCATACTCTGATTATTTTTTGCAGAAATATTTTTGAAACTTTCAATAAGCATATTGAAACTCCAGAGGTCAATACCAGCTTCTGGTTCGTCGTAAATTGCAAGGTCTACATTTCTTGCCATAATTGTTGCAATTTCTATTCTTTTTATTTCTCCACCAGAAAGAGTTGCGTCAACTTCTCTGTTAAGGTAATCTTTAGAGCAAAGACCTACATTTGTAAGGTAAGTGCAACATTGGTCTTCGGGAAGAGTGCTTCCGTGAGAAAGACTTAATAAATCTCTTACAGTAAGACCTTTAAATCTCGGCGGTTGCTGAAAAGCGTAACCTATACCAAGTTTTGCTCTTTCTGTTATAGACATATTTGTAATATCAGTGCCATTCCAGAGTATTTTACCGCCTGTTGGTTTTTCAATACCCATAATAATTTTTGCAAGGGTAGATTTACCGCCACCGTTAGGACCTGTAATTACAAGGAATTTACCGTCCTCAAGAGTAAGAGAAACATCGTTTAAAATCTCTTTTTTTTCACCGTCATCGTTGACTTTGAATGATAAGTTTACTAATTCTAACATATAATTTCACCAATACAATATTTTATAATATAATATAGTTATAATACAACAGATAGATTATATAAAATTTTAGTAATTTATTCAAGTCTTTTCAAAAAAACCTTGTTAATTAGAAAAAAATGTGTTATAATTACAAATATGTATAATCTTATTTTGTTTTTTTGATTATTTTCGACAAAGGAAGGGTTAATAATGAAGTACGGCGGATTAAATGAAAGCGAACTCCAGAAAGTTGAACTTGAAATGATTTTAAGGGAAACTGTTGCGGGTATCGCTATGTGTTCACCACACTCTGAGGGCGTTAAGCTTGAATATACAAACGAAGGTTTTTTTGAACTTTTCGGTTATACAAGAGATGAATATGAAACACTCCCGCAGGAAGTAAGACTTAATCTTTTCCATTATAATGATTTTATGAATATTATATCCCGTATCAATACTGATTATAAACCGGGTGAAGTTCAGAAATTTGAATGTCGTTGTAATAAGAAAAATGGTGAAGTTGCGTGGGCTCTTTTCTCTGTAAGAAAACCACACGATGCTAAAGAGGGCGAACAACGCTTCATTTGTAATATTGTTGATATTACAGAAATGAAACATCTTCAGATGAAGATTCAGGAAGAAAAAGAAAGATATGAACTTATAGAAGAAATTTCTGACGATATTATGTTCAATTACGATGTTGCTTCTGATGTACTCGAATGTTCACCTAAAATTTTAAGAACACTCCGCACAGCAACAAGGGTTGAAGATGCTATTGAATATATTACTTATGGTAATGTGTTTGACCACAGAGATGTTCCACTCTTTATTGAAGCAGTAAGTAATGCTCTTTCTGGTAAGAGAATCAACATCTTTGATGCAAGAATTATAAACCAACGAAACGATATAGTATGGCACAGAATTAAATTTGCTGCTATTTTTGACAATGACGGTAATGCAGTTCGTTTTATTGGCACTATTTCAGATATTGATAAAGAAAAGAAAGAAAAATCAAGACTTATTGCTCAGGCAGAAACAGATCAGCTTACAGGTTTCCTTAACAAAGTTTCAACGGGTCTTAAAATCAATGAGCTCATTAAAGAATACCCTAACGAGCCTGGTACAATGTTCCTTATAGATATTGATGACTTTAAACTTCTTAACGATACTTATGGTCACCATGAAGGTGATGTTTTCCTTCGTGAATTTACAAGCAAATTAGCACTTGCATTCCGTTCAACCGATATTTTAGGTCGTGTCGGCGGTGAAGAGTTTGTTATATTTGTTAACGGTCTTGGTGATGTTAAAGAACTTGTAGAAGAAAAAGCAAAAGAAATTGAGAAAATATGTCATAGTGTTAAACTTGAAAAAGCAACAGGCAGAGTTATGTCGTGCTCAATAGGTGTTGCAATTTATCCTGAAACAGGTATGGATTACAACGATTTATTTGAAAAAGCAGACGAAGCTATGTACTATGTAAAGAAACATGGTAAGAATGGCTACGCTTTTGCTGAATAATTATTGAATTAAAACCGCTTTTCATTGTAGTTGTTATAATGAAAAGCGGAACTTTAAATTTTAATTGTGTTGCGGAGAGATTTTTATGTCGCAGATAATTGAATATATTAAAGATAAAAAAATTCTTATTTTAGGTTATGGCAGAGAGGGTATTTCTACTTATAACTATATAAGAAAGCATTTACCTGAAAAAGAATTAACTATTGCGGATAAGAACTTTTTGAAAATTGACGACAATAATGTTGATTTGATATGCGGAGATAATTATTTATCTTACTTAGGTGATTTTGATTTAGTTTTTAAAAGTCCAGGAATTGCTTTTTTAGATAATGTAAAATACCCCGCTACTACTGAGATCACTTGTCAGACAGATATGTTTTTGCGTTTTGCAAAGCCTACGGTTGTTGGTATTACCGGTTCAAAGGGTAAAACTACAACTTCTACACTTATATATGAAATGTTAAAAGCAGGTGGCAAAAACACTTGCCTTATAGGTAATATAGGTGTTCCTGTTTTTGAAAAAGCAGATGAGAGTGAAGATTTGATTGCAGTTATAGAAATGTCTTCACATCAACTTGAGTTTACAACTGCTTCGCCAAAAGTGGCGGTACTTGTAAATATTTACGAAGAGCATCTGGACCATTATAAAACCGGTTTTGATGGTTACGCAAATTCAAAACTCAATATAACAAGATATCAGAGCAAAGATTGTTTCTTTATTTATAATGATGAGCAGGATGTTGGTCACGGACTTGATATTGAAAAGTCAATTGGTGATGGTACTATAGTAAAAGTTGGTTTTACTAAAGCACAGAACGATGAATTTGTAAACGAACTCTGGAAAAGTACAGAGCATTTAAAAGGTGAGCATAACAGGCAGGATATTGCCTACGCTTTAGCGGTTGCAAGAATTTTCCAGGTTGATGATGATAGTATAAGAAATGCTATAAAGAGTTTTAATGGTATAGAACACAGAATGGAATTTGTTGGTAAGTTTAATAATGTATCTTATTACAATGACAGCATTGCAACAATACCTACTGCGGTAATTGGTGCAATAAAAGCACTTGGTAATGTTGAAACATTGATTTTCGGCGGTCTTGACCGTGGGATTGATTACAGAGAATTCATTGAGTTTCTTGCAAATTGTGGAATTAAAAATTTAATTGGGTTACCTGAAACTGGTCACGATATATTGGATGATGTGAAATTGCATAATACAAGTGTAAACGCAATTTATGCAGAAAATATGGAAGATGCAGTTGTAAATGCAATAAAATGTACAAATGAAAATGGTGTTTGTCTTTTCTCTCCAGCGGCGGCAAGTTATAATTATTACAAAAATTTCGAAGAAAAGGGTAGACACTTCAAAGAATTAGTAGTAAAATATGGTTAATATATTTTGGTGAACTAAATAAAATATCAGGAGAAGATTATGAAAAAATTTATTTCAATTTTACTTGTAGTTTCAATGTTATTTTCGCTTTCAGTGACTGTTTTTGCTGCAGGTACTGAAGAAAATGTTTTAAGATTCAGAAAGGACGGAACATTTAAAATCCTTGTTCTTGCAGACGTTCAGGACGTTTATCCTATTGATGATGCAATGGTAGCATTCATTAACGAGGCTCTTGATTACTCAAAACCTGACCTTGTTGTTTTCGATGGTGATAATATTGTTACAGAAGATGTCCGTGCTTATGAGCAATTGTTATATCCTCTTGTATCAAGAGGCGTTCCTTTCACATTTGTATTTGGTAATCACGATGTTGAAAGAGAAAACTTTACAGCAGAGCAACAATTAGCAGAGTATCAGAAATATCCTGGTTGTCTTGCTTTCGATGCAGACCCTGCACTTCACGGTTGTGCAAACCACAATCTTTTAATCTATTCAAGCAAAGGTAATGATATTGCTTTTAATCTCTGGATGTTTGACTCAGGTACATCACTTCACGACGGAAATGGTGAATGGCTTGGTTATGACTGGGTAAGAGCAGACCAGATTGAATGGTACAACAAAACCCGTGACGATATTACAGAAGCTAATGGTGGTAAAGTTGTTCCTGCAATTGCATTCCAGCACATTATTCCAAAAGAAGCAGTTGAAGTTCTTTTCTATGAATCAGATGTTTCAATGGGTGAACTTACATATAACTTCAATGATGGTAGTGTTTATTCATATATTCCGAAAATTGAGACTTTTGACGGTTACATCTTTGAAAAGAGTTGTCCTGGTAACGGTTCAGATGGTCAATGGGATGCAATGAAAGCAGGTGGCGATGTTCTTGCAGTTGTTGTAGGTCACGACCACGTTAACAGCTTCGTAGCAGATATCAATGGTATCGACCTTGTTCAGACACCTGGTGCTACATACCACTCATACTATAATAAAATGCTTCAGGGTGCAAGAATTATTGAACTTGATGAAGGCGACCTTGACAGTTACTATACATACGAGTTAACATCAAGTTTTCTTGCAACACAAAGTGGTTCAACAATTACAGACACCGATTCAAGAAGCGAAGCAAGTTACACAATCTCAAATATTATGCTTCCTATAGTTAATATGTTTATGGAATTTTTAAGAGATTTCTTTAAAATCTTTTCTGGTTCTATCGGTGAAATGATTCCACCGGAAGTTACAGAGCCAGTTGTTGAATAAAAATAATAGATAAATAAAAAGTTCTATCATCATTTGAATGATAGAACTTTTTCTATTGCCTAACACCTACTCTTCAATTAAAAAAGCAACTTGTTTATACACAGGACTTTGCTTAATTGCTAAAAGCTCAGGTGAATTTTCTGGAAAAGCAGCAAGCATTGTTTTTAATTGTGTTGCCATAGCAATGAGTTCAGGTGATGCATTTTTTATTTGCTCTTGTTTTTTCTTTTCTTCTTGAGTTTGGAATTCTTCAATAAGGAATTCTACTAACTGTTTTGCTTGTGGTATCTTTTTTAAAAGTGTTCTTAAAGTTTTAATATACTCTAATGGTTTTTGAATTTTTTCTTTTTCTGCTTTTACCAGATACCAACTGAATAAATGTAATGTGGGGATACAAACAATGAAATCTTCATTGTTTAGAAGTTCTGAGTTGTAACAAGAAGAAAGAAATATATTTGCAACAAATACGAATTTCTCTATAAGCACTGACTTGGTTTCGCTTGGTAAAGATTCATTTGTGTTTGTTAAAATTGTTAATAAGAGATTATAAATGAACGAAGTTCGTGGAAAAAAATTGCAGAATTCGTCGTTACAGTATTTATTTATAAGTATATTGACAATTTCTTCTGATGCTTTTACTAAATCATTTATAAGTAAAGCAAGATGAGAAGATGACATTAAGTAAAACTCTTCTGGCAATTCAGCATTCAGAAGAATAACCTGTTTTAAAGCAGATGGCATAAATTCTTCCCAGTTTTCTATTTGTGTTAAATATTTTTCTGCATCTTCTTTTGTTTTTGCATCGGCGATTTTCGCAGAAAGACCAATAGTACCTTGAATGCCCTTGAAATTTGTTAAATTGTTTTCATTGTTAGTTTTAATAGAAAAAACAGGAATGAATGAAGCAATGGCATAATCATATATTCGTTTTTCTTTAATTTCGTTTGATTGATATTTACTGAAAAAGTTGTTGTAAATAGAAGTAGCGGCAGAAACAAAACTTTCCGGACAGTTTATATTTGCAATAGTTTTAGAAAAAATAGAGAAAGAAATCGCTTCAGCTTCACTGAAATCTAATTGAGAAAGATAACTTTCTGCTTCTTTATATTTATTAAGCGCTGTTAAAGCATTAATGAGATATGAAAGTAATTCTGTTTTGTGATAGGGTTGTATGCATTTTAAAGGTGAAGCGAAAACGCTGGCAATATTTACGTTGCCTTTGTTGAAAAAATCTTCAAGTCCTTTTAAATATTGAGTGCAGTATTTTTCACAAGAAGAAAAATCGTTTTTTTGATAATAATATTTAGAAAGATAAAAGTTAATATCTGCTAATGTGTGATAAGCATCCGGGAAAGTTGCGATGGCCCAATCTGCAAATTCAATGAATTTGGCATTGTTATCTTCTAAGGCGTACGATAACGCTGTGCTTATACATGCTGGTCCAAAAAGATTTAACTCTGAAGGGTTGTTTTTTGCTGTTTCAGAAAGCTTCTTGAAAGCATATTCTGTGTAGTGCTTTCTTTTTGATTTGTTAAGCGAAGATGCTTCAAGACACAATAAAATGCATCTTATATCATCAGGTGAGTTTTCTAACTGCTTTTCAAGAAGTTTTAAATTTCTGTCTTCTTTTTCCTTTAAATGTGTTTTTGTAATTTGTGTGTAACCATCGTGGTCAAAAATTGTTTCAGGTAATACCTGAATTTCATTGAAATCAGAAATTTTGAAGGATTCATGAATAATACCCTCATATCGTATTTTTGTACTCATTTTAACCAGACGAGGAACATTTATTACTGTAAATGTTCCATTCATTGATGAATCGTTGTGGTTTCTGAGTGTGATTGTAGCAAAGTTTTTGCCATCTGAAGAAGTGCTTTTTAAGAAGTTGCATAATTCATCAACAGATGAATTTAAATATTCATCTGCATCAATTGATAAATACCATTTGCCACTGCATTTATCCATAACTGCATTTCGTGCGGCAGAGAAATCATCTGTCCAGATAAAGTCAAAAAGGACATCGGCATATTTTTTTGCAATTTCTTTTGTGTTGTCAGTAGAACCTGTGTCGCCTATAACTAATTCACAAGGAATAGCTTGTCTTAAAGGTTCAAGTGCTTTAAGGCATTTTTCAAGACATCTTTCTTCGTTTTTTACAATCATACCTATTGAAAGTAAAGGTTGTGTCATTGTGTTCACTCCATTAATTTTCGATTAAAAATGCAACTTGTTTATACATAGGACTTTGCTTGATTGCTAAAAGCTCAGGAGAGTTTTCGGGGAATGCTGATAGCATTGTTTTCAACTGCTCTGCCATAGCAACAAGTTCAGGTGAAGTATTTTTAATCATTTCTTGCTTTTTAACTTCTTCTTCCTTTTGGAAATTCTCAATTAAAAATTCAACTATTTGTTTTGTTTGTGGTATTTTATTTAAAAGTGTTCTTAAAGTTTTTACATATTCCAAAGGATTTTTGTTTTTTTGTGTGTTTGCTTCTACCAAGTACCAGCTGAATAAATGAAGCGTAGGGATACAGAGGATTTCTTTTTCGTTTTTGAGTAATTCTGAATTGTAACAAGATGTGAGGTATGTATCAGCAATTACAATGAATTTATTTATAAGCATTGCTTTATAATTGTCGGATAAAACTTCACTGTAATTTAATAGTAAATTAAGAAGTAAATTGAAAGCAAAAGAAATCTGTGGGAAATCTTTTACAGATTCTGTGTTGCAGAAATATTCAAATATTTCATCAATGTTATCTTTTACAGATTTACTTAAACTTGCTATAAGAAATTCAATTCGCGAAGGGGAAGCTGTGTAAAATTCTTTTGGCAATTCCGCTTTTAAACTAATTGCATTTTTAAGTGCAAGTGGCATAAATTCATTCCAGTTATCTACTTGCTTTAATAGTTTTTCGGCATCTTCTTTTGTTTTTGCATCTGCAATCTTTACACAAAGTCCAATTGTGCCAGGGACATTTTCAAATAATTTGTATTGTTTTTTTTCTGAATCTATACGGAAAAAAGTAGAAATTTTTGCGAGAATATAATCGTATGAAGGATGTGTTTCTTTAGAATTTTTTTCTGAAATCGAAGCAATATATTTACTGATTTGAACAGCTGCTTTATCACTATAAACTAATTCAAAGATAGAAGAAAACCAATTGTTTATAACAGTGTTATTCTGTTTGTAAATCAGTGTTTCAACAAGTAATTTTAAGGCTTCCTCTTCACGATGTTCCTTTATCATAGCATTTGCAATAATAGTTCTGATTTCATTTTTATGATATTCTGTTGCATACAGTAAATAGCCAGTTAGTTTATCTAAAGTGGCAATGTTGTTTTTGTGCTCTCTTTTTGAGAAAGCTTCGAGGTATTCTTTACCAGATTTTATACATTCATTGTAGTTTCCTTTACCAAATAGATATTTCGTGTAAACATAATTAGTATCGATTGTTGTATTTTCTAAATCCGGAAATGTTTTGAAAACCCAATTGTACCAGGATTCCTGATAAGGGTCACAATCAAAATTAAGATAAACTGCAATTTGCTTTGCTAAGCAGGGGGCAGAAGAGTTCCAGTATTTATCATTTGGTGTTGTATTTTGTAACTTGTTTATTGCGTATTTTGTGTAGTAACGACGTTTTTCTGTATCAGAAGTTGCTGATTCTAAACATTGAAGTATTACTTTGAGATTATCGGGTTCTGCTTCCAATTCTTTTTGTAATAATTCTAAATTACGCTTCTCTTTTTTGATTTTATGTTCAGGGGTAATACGTGCATAACCATCGTGGTTAAAAACAGTATTTGCGAAAATATAAAACTCATCAATAGTTACTGGTTGATCGAAGTTTTCATGAATTATTCCAGTATAACGTGTACCAGTATCCATACGACACATTCTTGGGGCATTAAAGTCAGTGTAAGTATCATCCATAGTCTTGCTAAAATGATTTCGGATAATCACGGTGGCACGTTTGAATTTTTTTGATGATTTATCTGAAAGAAATGTTACGAGTTCTTTGATATCCGGAACAAGATATTCATCAGCATCAAGAGTTAAAAACCATTTTCCGGTACATTTATCCATAACAGCGTTTCTTGCAGCAGAAAAGTCATTTACCCAAACAAAGTCAAAAAGAATGTCTGCATATTTTGTTGCAATCTCTTTTGTTTTATCTGTTGAACCAGTATCTGCAATAACGAGTTCGCAGGGAATAGCTTGTCTTAAAGGTTCAAGTGCTTTAAGGCATTTTTCAAGGCATCTTTCTTCATTTTTAACAATCATACCTATTGAAAGTAATGGTTGCACCATATTCTTCACCTCGTGGTTTTACTATACTATATATAATAGCAGAAAGTGGGATCAGTTGCAAGTGTGCAACTTTTATTGCAAATCCACCAACCAACCACCCTGCTAAACTGTGCAAAATTCACAAATGTGGAACTTATTTTAAAAAAATTTGAAAAAACACTTTAGTTTTTTCTTAAGCGGAGAATAATCATAGGTGTAAGGACAACACAGTCACCCACTGAGTTGAACACCTACAAGAAAATTAAATTAAAAACAGCGTTGCCAAAAAAACCAGACAAGGATGTCAGGTAGGTGATGCAGATTTCAAGGAGGAAATTATTATGGGTATGGTAGTTAGAACAAACATTATGGGCATCAATGCTAACAGACAGTTAGGTATGAACAACAGTCAGGTTTCAAAGAGCCTCGAAAAACTTTCATCAGGTTACAGAATTAACCGTGCAGCTGATGACGCATCTGGTCTTGCAATCAGCGAAAAAATGAAAGCTCAGATTAAAGGTCTTGAACAAGCTTCATCAAACTGTCAGGATGCTATCTCTCTTGTGCAGACAGCTGAAGGTGCTACAACTGAGATTCACAATATGCTCAACAGAATGGTTGAACTTTGCACAAAAGCTGCTAATGGTATTTACGATTCAGTTGATACTGGTGCTATTCAAAAAGAAGTTGATGCACTTGCAGATGAAATTGACCGTATCACAGAGTCAACTAAGTTCAATAACACAACATTACTTGGTGGTTCTTTAAACAGCCAACTTCAGATCGGTTCTGAAGCAACTGATACAATCAGCGTATCTTGCTCAGCACTTGATGCAGGCGCTCTTAGTGTCGATGCACTTAATGTTTCAAGTGCAACTTTCGCTAATGAGTCACTTACAAAGGTTAAAGCAGCTATCAATACTGTTTCAACACAGAGAGCTAACCTCGGTGCTATCCAGAATCGTCTTGAGTACACAATCAACAACCTCGACACAACAGCAGAAAATATGTCAGCTGCTAACTCACGTATTCGTGATACTGATATGGCTAAAGAGATGATGAACTACACAAAAATGAATGTTCTCACTCAGGCTGCTCAGGCAATGCTTGCTCAGGCAAACCAACAGCCACAAGCTGTTCTTCAGTTACTTCAATAATTTACTCCGTAATATATATCTGCGGGTTGCACCCACAACCCGCAGGTTGAGAGTAAAAACCTGTTGCAAGAAACTAAATTTACTTAAGTTAATATTTCTCTTCTGACTTGAGGCTTTACCTGTACTAAGGTAATGTTACAAACTGAGGTTGTGAATAGTTTGTAGCATTACCCCAGAGAAAGCTACATAATAAAGGTTTTTAATGCCGCGGATGACTGTTTTTGGGTAGCAGTCAGGCATTGGAAATAAATATTTTATTAAAATGTGTTGCTTAAAAGAGAGGCAAGGAGCCTACTCGGTAACACAATTTTCAAGGAGGAAAAGATTTATGGGTATGGTAGTTAGAACAAACGTAATGGGTATTAACGCAAACAGACAGTTAAACATGAACAACAGTGCAGTTGGTAAGAGCCTTGAGAAACTTTCTTCAGGTTTCAAAATCAACCGTGCAGCTGACGATGCTTCTGGTCTTGCAATCAGCGAAAAAATGAAGGCTCAGATTAAGGGTCTTGAACAAGCTTCTGCAAACTGCCAGGACGCTATCTCACTCGTTCAGACAGCTGAAGGTGCAACAACTGAAATTCACAACATGCTTAACCGTATGGTAGAACTTTGCACAAAAGCAGCTAATGGTATTTACGATTCAGTTGATACAGGTGCTATCAGTAAAGAACTTGATGCACTTGGTAAAGAAATTACTCGTATTACAGAATCAACAAAATTCAATAACACCACATTACTTAGTGGTACATTGAATACACAGCTTCAGATTGGTTCAGAAGCAACTGATACAATCAGCGTAGGTTGTTCAGCACTTGATGCTGGTGCTCTTAAAGTTGCTACACTTACAGTAAATGATGCAGCAACAGCAAATTCTTCACTTGCTCTTGTTAAAGAAGCTATTAACACAGTTTCAACACAGAGAGCTAACCTCGGTGCTATTCAGAACCGTCTTGAGTACACAATCAACAACCTTGACACAACAGCAGAAAACATGACAGCTGCTAACTCACGTATTCGTGATACAGATATGGCTAAAGAGATGATGAACTACACAAAGATGAACGTTCTCACTCAGGCTGCTCAGGCTATGCTTGCTCAAGCAAACCAACAACCACAATCAGTTCTTCAGTTACTTCAATAATTGATATAATTACTGATTATTTCTATACGGTAAGCTTACTTGGCGAACCAATAAATGCTTAGTAACTCTTCGGTAGTTGCTAAAGCGAATTAAATACCCAAACTAACAACCAAAAGGCCTCTTCGGGTTACCCGCCTGGAGAGGCTTTTCCTATTTCTTGACGCGGATATTCAGCACCTAAGCCATTTTTTCATCCGCTCGTAGTACCTTTGTACAACTTCGGGATGAAGAAAATGGCTTATGCACTAAATCTACGCGTCAATGTTGTTTGCAGTTGTTTTGCTAGCAACTTGCACACTTGCGACTTGCACACTCAAAAAAATGTTAAAGAAATGTTAAATTTATAACAATTAAACAAATTATATAAAATCACAAAAATAACCGCGTTTCCATTTTTTTCTTGTGCATTTCAGTTGACAAGATTGATTATTTGTGTTAATATGTGGTAGTAACCATAGTGTCACTGCACCCTTTTATGCCTTTTTAGAAAATAAAGGTGTGCAAAATGACGAAAAGTTGCGAAAAATTCAAAGTAATTTTGTTAAAAATTACAATAAGGTGTACTCTTCTGAAAGGGGAATTTTTGATGTTCATAGTACCTATTACACCAATGGAAAAAATGGATTTTTCTAAGGTAGAAAATGTTAAGACTGCTGCTGAAGCTACGGAAGGCGGATTCGCAAGTCTTTTAGATAATGCAATTGATGAATTTAAGAAAGCGGATGCACTTTCAGATGTTGATGGTAATGCGCTTTCAATTGGAAATGCAGATGATTTAGCACAAATTCAAATCAATATGTTAAAAGCTGAAACAATGCTTCAGACAACTGTTCAGATTACTTCAAGAGCAGTAAATGCATATAAGGAAATTATGTCTATTCAGGTATAATTTGCTATACATATTATATATAGATATTTTTTGAAGAACGTTAAGACTTAAAAAATGAAATTCGGGGTAGAGTCAAGTGGCGGAAAATAATAATGCTTTTGAGACTTTAAAAGCCAAGTTGTTTGATGAAAACACTGCACTTGGTAAAAGTCTTCTATCAATTAAAAATTATTTTGCTGAAATGCCGAAGAAAAAGAAGAATGCTATCTTCGGTGTTGCTGGCGGTATTGTTGTACTTGCAGCAGTTTTAGCAATTGTTTTAAATGTTACAGGTGATAAATATGTTGCGCTTTATGAAGGTCTTGAACCTACAGAAGCGGCTGAAATTTATCAAGAATTACTTGCTGATGGAATTGCTGCAGAAATGGATTCCACCGGCAATGTTGTCGTGCCTGTTGAAATTTATGACCAATGTCTTTTAAAACTTGCGGCAGAAGGTTACCCGAAGAGCACTCTTACTTATGACATTTTTGAGAATTCACAAAGTCTTACCGCTACTGAGGCAGACAAAACACAGGCACTTATTCACCAGGCTCAGGATCGTTTACAGGGTACTCTTATGAAAATTGAGGGTATCATTGATGCTGATGTTACACTTGCTATACCTGAAACTACCGATTATGTATGGCAGCAAACTGAAAAAAATGAAAAAACTACTGCAAGTGTTAACATTAAGTTTACAGATGATATTGAACTCGGCGATGAGCAGATTACTGCTATTAAAAATCTTGTTTCATCTGCAGTACCGAAACTTGAACCTGAAGATGTTCATATTATAGATGCAACCAATATGGTTGAATTGCTTTTAAGTGAAGATAAATACGGCGGTCTTACATATAATCAAAATCTTGATTTTGAAAGAATGGTTCAGAATCAGATTGAAGAAAATGTAAAAAGAATTCTTACCCCTAAATATGGTGCAGATGGCGTATTTGCAGTTGCTAAAGTAACTATCAACTACGATAAAATGATGACAGAAAAAATGGAACTTATTCCGAATTCTAAGGAAGAAGGTTTCTTAACTCACGAAGAAGGTACATTCCAGGGTGGTCCTGAGGATGTTGCTGGTGGTGTTGCTGGTGAAGAAAACAACACCGATATTCCTGATTATACATATAATGGTGGTACTGCTCTCGAAGGCGAAACAATGATTGAAGGTCTTCGTGATTATGACTACGGTTATATTAAAACCCAGATTGAAAAAGGTAATGCAATTCTTGACAGAGCAACAGTTTCTGTTATGGTAAAACAGGCTAATCTCTCTAACACAAATCGTGAAGAGATTACAAATATAGTTTCAAAGAGTGTCGATATTGCTCCTGAAAATATCAGTGTTTCTTCATTTGCTGGTGAAACTCCACCAGATGATGTTGTTGTTAATAAGACATTCTTCGAAAAACTCGCAGAGTTACCATTGTGGCAGATTATTCTCATACTTGGTCTTGTTGTACTTCTCGTTCTTATTATCATTCTCGTTCCGGCTATTATCATTGCTAAGAAGAGAAAGAAAAAGAAAAAGGATGGTATGGAAGAATACCTTCAACAAATCGAAGACGAGCGTGCAGCAGAACAACTTCAGTTGCAACAGGAAATCGATCGTTACAAGAAGGAACTTGCAGACCTTGCTATGGGTGACGCTGACCCTAAAGATGAAGCAATTCTTAAAGAAGTTCGTAACTTCGCAAAAGCAAATCCGAAGGTTACAGCTAACTTGCTTCGTTCATGGATAAAGGACGGTGACGATTAATGGCAAGAAATGCGACTAAAGGACTTTCTCCAATAGGCAGGGCCGCTGCTGTTATCGTTGCTCTCGGTGCAGATGAAGCAGCATCTGTGTACAAATACTTAACTGAAGATGAAATTGAAAGACTCTCAGTTGAAGTTGCAAAACTTGAAAAACTCACACCATCTGACTTGCAGGAGGTTATAGATGATTTCTATGGCCTCTGCACAACTCAGAAAATTATTTCTGAGGGCGGTGTTTTATACGCGAAAGATATTCTTGAAAAAGCATTTGGTCCTGAACTTGCCCAGTCTTATATGGATAGAGTTGCAGGTGCTATGCAGACAAGAGCATTTGAATTCTTGAGAAAAGCAAAATCAAGGAATCTTTTAATGATGTTGCAGGGTGAACACCCACAGGCTATTGCGTTTATTCTTTCATACGCACCACCTGAAGAAGCATCAAAAATTATTTCGGAACTTCCACCAAATACGCAACTCAGTGTTATCAAAAGAATTGCTACACTTGATAGTGTTTCACCAAGTATTGTTAATACAGTTGAAACAATTCTTGAAAGACGATTCTCTTCCGTTGTTTCTGTTGATATGACAGAAATCGGTGGTGTTAACCATGTTGCTGATATTATGAACCACACAGACAGAGCTACTGAAAAACGTATCTTTGACGAACTTGGTGCTACTGACCCTGAACTTACAGACAGCATCAAAAAGCTTATGTTCGTATTCGAAGATATCGTTCATCTCGATCCATTCACTATTCAGAGAGTTCTTCGAGATGTCGATTATCAGGACCTTGCAATTGCTATCAAAGGTTCTACCGAAGAAATCAAAGAAGTATTGCTTTCAAATATTTCTGCCCGTGCTAAAGAAAACATTCTTTCTGACCTTGAATACCTCAGAAATGTTCGTATGCGTGATGTTGAAAAGGCTCAACAGAAAGTTGTTGATATTATTCGTACATTGGAAGAATCCGGAGAAATTACAATTTCTCACGGTGGGGAGGATGCAATAATTGAGTGATATTTTCAGAACATACAATTATTCAGCTACCTCAGATTCTGTAAAAATTCCCGATGTTGATTTCGAGTTACCAAGAGTAACTATTGAAGAGCAAGAAGAACTTCCACCGGAAGAAGCTTTTATGGAGTTTACTCCCGCAAGTTTCGAGGTTATTGAGGAACAACCTGAAGAACCACAGGAAAAACTTGTTTATCCGACACGCGAAGAATTAGCAGAATTTTACAGAGATGAACTCAATGCTATTGCTTTAGAAGTTGAAATCAAAGCGTATTCTGATGCTTTACAAAGTAAAAAAACAGAGTTACAACAAAGCATTGACAGTATTTCTCAAAAAATTAACGAGATGGAAGAACTTCAGAAAGCGTATCTTAACGATTACGAAAAGAAATTGAAGTTTTTTGCCATAGATATTGCAGAAAAATTAGTCTGCAAGAAAATAAGTGAAGACGATTTGTATTTACAGGAGCTTGTCACAAAAACAGTAAGTGAATGTAAAGGTACAAATTGGCTCACACTTGAAGTTTCAGATTCATTAGCAGGTCTTGTAGAAGCTGCAAAGGGTGAACTTTCTAAACCCGAATATCGCGGTGTAGCAGAGGTTAAACCAATCGCTTGTGCAGATGATACTTGTGTGGTGAGTACTGAAACAGGTGCAGTTGTCGCTACTATATCTGTTCAGGCAGATAATCTTCGCCTTGCTTTCAGAGAGGCAGAGATGGAGGTTTAAGAGTGTTACAGTCCGGTAATATTGATTTAGCTAAATACGAAAGAGTGTTAAAGAATACTGATACACTTACTCGTGAAGGCAGAATTAACAAAATAATCGGTATGACCGTTGAAGCAACAGGATTAACTTGTAGTATTGGCGATATTTGCAAAATTTTCCTTCCGGGTGATGAACAAATAGTTCTCTCCGAAGTAGTCGGTATTTCTGAAAGCACAGCATTTTTAATGCCATATCAGGAGGTTGACGGTATCGGTTACGGTTGCAAAGTTATAAATACAGGTAAAAAACTTACCGTTCTTGCAAGTGACCAGCTTATCGGCAGAGCAGTTGATGCTCTTGGTAAACCAATTGATAATAAGGAAGAGATTACAGAAGGAACATCCATTTCCATAGGCGGAGCACCTGAAAACCCAATGGCACGACCACCAATCAACGAAGTAATTGAGTTGGGTGTTAAGTGCATAGATGGTCTTCTTACTATAGGTAAGGGACAGCGTATGGGTATTTTCGCAGGTAGCGGTGTCGGTAAGAGTACTCTTATGGGTATGATTGCCAGAAATGTTAAAGCCGATGTCAATGTTATTGCACTCGTAGGTGAGCGTGGTAGAGAGGTTGTAGAATTTATTGAACGCGATTTAGGTCCGGAAGGTCAGAAACGTTCGGTTTTAGTTGTGGCAACGTCTGACCAACCAGCTCTTATGCGTTTTAAATGCGCACAGACTGCAACTGCTATTGCGGAGTATTTCCAGAGACAAGGTAAAGACGTACTCCTTATGATGGACTCTTTAACTCGTTTTGCAATGGCACAGCGTGAAATCGGTCTGAGTACAGGTGAAGCACCGGTAGCAAGGGGTTACACTCCTTCAATTTATTCAGCTTTGCCAAAGTTACTCGAAAGGTCCGGTAACTTTAAAACCGGTTCTATTACAGGTATTTACACCGTTCTTTCAGAAGGTGATGATACAAACGAACCTATCTCTGATACTGTAAGAAGTATCATTGATGGTCATATAGTTTTGTCGAGAAAAATTGCATCAAGAAACCATTACCCTGCAATTGATGTTCTGAGTAGTTTAAGCCGTCTTATGAGTGGTATTGCTTCTCCCGAACAAAAAGAGGCGGCGGGTAAATTAAGAAATATGATGTCCATTTACAAAGAAAATGAAGACCTCATTTCAATTGGTGCTTATAAACAGGGCAATAACCCTGAACTTGACAGAGCAATAAGTCATATGCCCAAAATCAACGAATTTCTGCAACAAAGGGTTGAAGAACCTTGCAGATTCGAAGATACACTAAACCTTCTCCAACTTGCAGTAAAGTAAAAGGTAATGTAGATGAAATCTTTTCAATTTTCATTAGCGAAAATGCGCAGTTACAAAGAGCAAGTTCTTGAAAAAGAAAAAACAACTTTAAGGCAACTTCAGGCGGAAAAAGCGAAGATAGAAACGGATATTGAAAATCTCGAAAATCATCGTAAAGCTCGCGAACATGAGTTTAAAGAAAGTAAAAATGGTTTAATGGCGAGTGACCTTATGCTTTATAAGTTTCATTCAGAAAATACCAGATTACAACTTAACAACTTGTATGAAGAATTAAAACGTGCCGAAGCAAGAATTGAAGCACAGATTAAAGTTGTTGTTGCTGCTTCGCAAGAAGTTTCAGGACTTGATAAACTCGAAGAGAAGCAATTAGAGGAATATAAGTATCTTGAAGCAAAGGAATTACAGGAAGAAATTCTTGAAATGGTAGCAAAAAAATCTACCGAAGAAGAAAGCCTGTCCTGACTTTAAGTACTATATTATATAATTATTTCTTAAGGAGGTGACAAAGTGGAACAGGTGACTTTACAAGCAATTAAGCAAATG
>CALAEU010000209.1 GCA_937891215.1 uncultured Clostridia bacterium | reverse complement strand
AACTGTACCTTCTTCACGAGTGCCGAATTTCCATTCGTTATAGTCAATAGCGTCACCCATCATAGCCCAAGAAACACAAGTGTAAACACCCATACCAATTCCAAAGAGAACAAGACCTGCAAGGTAAACAATCAACGCAGTATCACGATTTTCAATTATTGGGAAAATCATCATTATTACACCACCAACAACTGAAACGATTGTACCATAAACAGAAGCTTCTTTTTTACCGAATTTATTAACAAGCTTTTTAATAAATGGTAAGAAAAAGAGCATTGGCAAGAAACCGATCATCTGAACAACACCAGACATTGAAGCCTGATTAAAATATGTTGCAAACATAATTGTATTTGCTGTAGCAGCAGACTGCATACCAAGGAACATACCCATAGCAGCAACAGTAGCACCAACTGCAGGACGGTTTTTCATAAACTTTCCAAAAGCACTGATAATGTTTATTTTTTCTCCGCCTTCATTTGTTTTAACAGTATTTTCATCAACACGGATTGTTGTTGTCTTTATCATAAACATAAATGCGATAAAGCCTATAACACCCATTATAAGTGCTGCGAAGAATACTCTTTCACCTAAAAGATTTTCAAATTGCTTACCTGTAAGTGGGTCAAGAACAGGATCACCAATTTTATATGCTTCGCCTGTTAATGGATTTTCGTGATATTTTCCTGTTCCATCATAAGTAACTTTCTGCCAGATTAACATAGGTAAAATAATTGTAGGAAGAATGTTACCGAACATTGAACCGATACTTCTCCATGTTGAAAGCTCTGCTCTTTCACCAGCATCTTCTGTAATAAGAGAAAGCATTGAACCATAAGGAACATTAGCAACTGTGTAGCAAGCATCCCAAACAATGTAACCTAATACGAAAAGACATGCTTTTACTACAACACTTGCATTAGGGAATGGAAGGAACACTGCTGCACCTGCAATAAGTAATCCGCAAGCACCTATAAAAATATATGTTTTAAATTTACCCATTTTGTATTTTCTTTTATCGTTATCAATAAGACTACCAATAAGTGGGTCATTAACTGCGTCCCAGATTTGAACGAGTAATAATAAAATTGATAACAATCCGGTTTCCATCATCATATAAACTAACCAGAAAGTCTGAACAGTGCCCTTAAGAGCAAAACTCATGTTACAACCAAGGTCACCAGCAGCATAAGCTAATTTGTCACGCATACCGAATTTACGATAACCATTGGCATCTAATTTAGCAGGTTTTTTTGCCATATTAATTTCTCCTTTACGATTTTCTTATTTCTATTTTCTAAAATAGAAACTCATTAATTACATTATAACCAAAGAAATTGTTTTTTGTTATGAAAATTTTTTGTTTTTAAGGCACAATTTTTAGAAATAGTTAAAAAATAAACAAAAATTTCACTAAAATATGGAAATTTGTATTTATTTTCACATAATAAATTTCTATTGACATTCTTCTGAATTAAGGATAAACTTTAATAATAAAATATGTTTTTATGAGAGCGTGATTTTATGAAAGTTTCTACCACCACATCAAGAATTGCAAAAAGATTTGATGATTTTACATCTATAAAAGTTATTGCAGACGCAGGCTTTGACGCAGTTGACTACTCTATGTTCTGTATGAATGAAGAAGAGAATTGTATTTTAAATACTGATGGTTACAAAGAACACATTTTAAAAGTAAAAGAATATGCCGAAAGTCTTGGTCTTCACTTCAATCAGGCGCATGCACCATTCCCGACTATAAAGGAAGATGATGAAGAATATAACAAAGAAAATTTACCAAAAGTAAAACGAGCAATTGAAATTGCGGGTATGTTAGGAATAGAAAATATTGTCATTCACCCTGTTGTATTTAAAGAAAATCAAAAAGAGAAAAATATAGAATTATATATGAGTCTTATGGAAGATGCAAAAAAGGCAGGGGTGAAAATCGCTCTTGAAAATATGTTTGGCAAAACAAATCCTGAAACAAATAAAAAAATGCCTAATGTTTGTAGTCTTGGGGAAGAATTCGCTGAATATTATGACGCATTACCAAAAGAATATTTTTCTTGTTGTGTAGATATTGGTCACTGTGGTCTTGTTGGTTCTACTGCCGGCAAAATGATAAGAACACTAGGAAACAGAGTCGCTTGTCTTCACACTCACGACAATAATGAATATGACGATTTACACTACCCACCATTTATGTTCGATTTGGATTGGGATGACATAGCAAAGGCACTGGCAGAAGTTGACTACAATGGCTACATAACTCTTGAGAGTGACTGTGTCTATGACCAGATGCCACTTGATATTGTTCCATATATGGCAAAATATATGTGCGAAGCAGCAAAAAAACTCGGCAGAATGATTGAAGAATATAAAGAAGAGTTGAAATCTGAATAAAAGGTGGTTTTTTAATGAATTTCAATGAAATAGCAAAACAACGACAATCCTGTCGTATCTACGATAATACAAAAAATGTTGAAGAAGAAAAAATTCAGGCAATTTTAGAAAGTGCAATTCTTTCACCATCCGCTTGTAATGCACAACCATATCACTTTACTGTATGTAAAGGTGAAAAAGCAAAAGAAGTAGCCGAAGCAACCAGGGGAATGGGTATGAATAAATTTACCGAAGATGTACCCGTTATGATTGTTATTTCTGAAGAAGCATATAATAAAACTGCAGGAATCGGTTCTAAAATTAAAGACAATGATTACCGTTCAATTGATATAGGAATTGCTACTGCTTATTTAACTGCAGAAGCAACTGCACAAGGACTTGAAACCTGTATTTTAGGTTGGCTTGATGATAAAAAAATAAGAAAAATCTGTAACCTCAGCCACCCTGTAAGACTTGTAATTGCTTTAGGTTACCCAAAAGAAAATTATGAGTTAAGAGAGAAGAAAAGAAAAGATTTTTCAGAACTTGTTACAATAATTGAATAAACACAAACGGCTATTTGTTGAAAATACAAGTAGCCTTTTTTTATTGCAAATTTTCTTATAAAGTGATATTATATAAAAGTTAATTTATATTATAGTGCATAATGCTGAATTAGGCAACAGTTTATGCAAAAATAATTAAGCAAAATTCAAAAAGAGGTGTTATTTATGAAAAAATACAAGGTTGGTATTATCGGTGCAACAGGTATGGTTGGCCAGAGATTTGCAACAATCCTTGCAAATCACCCCTGGTTTGATGTAACCGTGCTTGCCGCAAGCGGCCGTTCCGCAGGCAAAACCTACAAGG
>CALAEU010000208.1 GCA_937891215.1 uncultured Clostridia bacterium | reverse complement strand
CTGGCAAGATATGTGAGTCAGGTGGATTGAGCGATGACAGCAGAAGAAATTCTGTACCGCAGGAGAAAGGTGCGAAAGCACTCTCGAAAGAGAATCGGTAAGCCAACCACTCCTACAAAACGAGATTGGAAAGATGTCAGGAACGATGTTGGGTGAGACAGACTAAATGTGATTCAGGAGAAAGACTTGTAAACTTTCTCTTATGAGGAGAACTCTTGAATTGCAAAAATAAATTACAAGGAGTTGAAAGTTAAAAGTACAAATTCAAGTTGTAAAAAATACATCTCATAAAACAAAACGAAAGAAGGTGAAAAAATGAAAACGTGTAAATTTAAATCTTATGATGAACTACCCATCTTTTTAAATGCGGAGTTAATTGCTGAAACATTAGGCATTGCAGTTTCATCTGCGTATGAAATTATGCATGAAAAAGATTTTCCAGTGCTCAAAGTTGGTGGAAGAATGTTAGTTGAAAAACAAAGTTTTAAAAATTGGATTGCTGAAAAAACAGGAGGTAAGAAATGAGCAGAGAAGAACTTAATAAAAGATATTACCATTTGCCAAACGAGATTATGCAACTTGGTTTGTCAGTTGGTGAAATAGCAGTATATAACTATCTGAAATATTGTGAAGATAGAAAAACATATCAGTGCTATCCGAGTTACAGAAAAATTGGTGAGGCGTTGAGTATCAGTAAAAAGACGGTGTACAAGTATGTAAAAAGTCTTGAGGAAAAGCAATTGATTTCGACTGAACCTACAACAGTAACTTTGAAATCAGGCAAAAAACAAAATGGTAATTTACTGTATACGATAAGACCGATTCAGGATGCGACAGATTTCTATTACGAAAAGCAAATGTATGAATTAGAGAAAAAATCACGTGAGCAAGAAGCACTTGAAAAACTCAGGAAGTTTGAGCAGAAGCACCCCGAAATGAACGAGTTGGAGTGGTTAATATAAAAAGCAGGTTAAAGCGAGGCGTCTCCTCGCAAATCACATCAGCCGGCAGAGCCGACTGTTTCAAGGTTTCTAAAAAGATTTTCAGGGGTCTATTTAAGAGTTTAAAAATAAAAATGGAGCTGTAAAACCCTGAAAATCGCCACAAATGGCTAAAAATAAGGGTTTGTAACGGGATACCTTAGGATTTAACTAAAAATGAAAGGAGTTTGAAAAATGAAAGAAAACAAAAAGAAATGGGCCTACTGGATGACACCTTCTATGGTGGATGAAATACAAAAAATGGTGGATGAAGGCTATGCTAAATCAAAAAGTGTTTTCGTTTGTGATGCAGTTGAATTCTATATAAACTACTTAAAAACAAAAGATAATTTAGATTTCATTTCACCATTACTTGCAAAAGCTGTGCGAAATGAACTCAGCAGTTTTGAAAAAAATGTGTGCGAAATGTTGTTTAAAGTTGCAGTAGAAAATGCAAAACAGAGTCGCATGATGGCATATATAAATGATATTTATGATGAAGATTTTGAAAGAATTAATGATGTAAGTTGTCAAGACGTTGCTCATAACAATGGCGTAGTTTCATTCAAAGATATTAATGATACATTCTGGAATAAGTAAAGAAAGGTTTAGTTATGGCAAAAATAATTTTTACAAGTAGATATTTTAAAAATGCAAAAAGCTCTAAGCTGGGTAAACTTGTTAAATATATGGGAACAAGAGAAGGCGTTGAAAAACTTCCTGTTGGTGAAGACCACGCTCCTTCTACTGTTAATCAACAAAGAGTTATTAAAGAAATTGTTTCAAAAATGCCTTACACAAAAGAGTATCCTGAGTATAAAGATTACAAAAATGAAAGTTCAAAATGCAATGCTTCTGAATTTATTGATGCAGCTATTGAAAGAAATGCTGACAAAGTTCAGGACAGTAAAAAGTTAGTTTCATACATTGCAGAGCGACCTGGTGTTGAAAAAATTGGTAAGCATGGTTTGTTTTCTTTGTCGGATGACAAAATTGATTTGGATAAAGTTCCAGATGAAGTTTCAAATCACGAAGGAATTGTCTGGACTCATGTTGTGAGTTTAAAAAGAGAAGATGCCGAAAGACTTGGATACAATAATGCAGATACATGGAAAAGTTTAATGAGAAGAAAAGTCTTTGAAATTGCTGAAGCTCATAAAATTAAACCGAGTAATTTGAAAATTTATGCTGCGTTTCATAATACAACTTATCATCCACATATGCATATGCTTGTTTATTCAAGCGACCCGAATGAAGGTTACTTAACTAAAAAGCAGATAGATAATCTTCGTAGTACATTCGGTAATGATATATTCCGTAACGAACAGTACAAATTGTTTCAGGCAGAAACTCTTAAGAGAGATGAAATTAAAAGTCGTATGAGAGATATTCTGAATAAATATGATATTTCACAAGATGACATTGGTATTAGTTATAAATTGAATGATTTAGCTAAAAAACTTGAAAAGGTTGATGGTAAAAAGAAGTACGGTTATCTGCCAAAAGATATAAAAAAAGATGTTGATAACATTGTAAAAGTAATGGCGAAAAATCCCAAAATACAATCGATTTATAAAGAATGGAATGACATCAATCGTAAAAAACTTGCACTTTACTATGACAGTAGTAAGAAACCAGATGTTCCACTTGAAGAGAACAAAGAGTTCAGAAGTATAAAAAATATGATTATAGAATCGGCATTGAAATACAATTCTGCACCACTGAAACACGAAGTAAGTCTGGTAAAAGAAGGTGTAAAGTTACTTCATAGTCTTGCAAAAATGATTGATTCTGATATTGATAATCAGTTGAATAATTTCGATTCAAAAGTAGATAGAAAACTTCGTGCAAAAATTAATGAAAAGAAAATTGCACAAGGACAGAAAATTGAAGGTCAGGGTTACTCTTCAATGAGTATGTAAATTTGTCTGGATATTATGAAGATATTGTGATATGTGTTGTTTGAAAATTAAAATAAAGGAGTGAGAAAATGTCAAAACACAGACCAAGCGGAGATGGAATGATAAGAAACAGAGGGAAGTTCTGGGAAGGAAGAATAGTTGTAGGACATAATTCTGACCAGTCTCCGATATATCGATATGTGTACGGTAAGACACAAAAAGAATTGATTGAAAAAATGCATCAGAAACATATTGAGTATGATGGAATTGAATTAAGTGATAACAGTAACCTTAAACTTTCAGAATGGCTTGAGATTTGGATTGAAAAGTATGCAAAAGTAAAATTAAAATTTCAGACCTATGAAAGTTATTTAAGTTCTATAAATCTATATATAAACCCATACATTGGTGATAAGCGGATTTCAAAAATAACTTCAAATGATATTCAGGAACTATATACTACACTGAAAAAAGAAGGCAGAGTAAACTATCATCCTGAGTATGGTAAACAACTTTCTGCTTCAACAGTTTCTACAGTGCATCGTGTACTGAGTGCTGCGTTAGAAGATGCAGTAAAAAATGGTTATATACATAAAAATCCTGTAAAGTTCACCAAACCACCTAAAAGGAAAAATGGTGAGATGAAAATACTTAATGAAGAGGAACTTGAAAGATTTATGGAAGTCATAAAACAAGAACCATTCTGGGATGATTTATTCTATCTTGAAATGACAACAGGTTTACGATTAGGTGAGTTGTGTGGGTTGAAATGGTCGGACTTTGATGAGAAAGGTAAAACACTTGTTATATCAAGAACAATATGTTTCAGAGGTGGAGAGCTGATAGAGGGAGATACAAAAACAAGAAACGGGAACAGAATAATTTATCTGCCTGAAAGTACTTATAAGATGATGAATGAGAGAAAGTTGAAGATAGATAGTCAGTGGGTGTTTCCTAATCCGTTGGATAATAGCAAACCAGTAAATCCCAGTAGTGCATATATGACTATGAAAAAATTGCTTGAAAAAGCAGAATGTCCTGACATCCGTTTTCACGATTTAAGACATACATTTGCTACACATGCAATATCAAGTGGCGTAGATGTAAAAACGCTTTCAAATATATTAGGACATTCAAAGTCGAGTTTTACATTAGATACATACACTCATGTAACAACAGAAATGCAGAAAAGTGCATCAGAAAAAATTGAAAATATGTTGGATGATATGTTTGGATTGGATGTGATGAGCTTATGAAAAATAAACGTAAATCCGGCGAGGGTTTGTTAAGAAAAAGAAAAGATGGTCGTTGGGAAGGCAGAGTTGTTATAGGTTACGATGACAAAGGTTTGCCTATAACAAAAAATGTAACTGCCAAAACAAAAGCAGCTTGTGTTGAAAAATTAAAAGAATTGAAAAAACAAGTTGCACCTGTGAAAACTAAAATTGATATAACATCAAAATCAGAATTCGGGGTGTGGCTCGACTTCTGGTATAAGAACTATTCTGAAATGAATCTGAAAGAAACAACTAAGGCAGGTTACAGAAATGCAATTTACAATCACATAATTCCAAGTTTAGGGGAGATTCCGTTAGAAGAATTAACACCGGAAGTGTTTCAGAAGTTTATTGCCGAAAAGAAAGTTTCAGGGCGTTTGCAGTATGAAGATAAATTTGGCAAAGGTTTATCAGATAGGTCAATAAGATTGATGTTTATTGTTTGTAAAACTGCATTTGATAAAGCTGTAGAGGTGGGTTGCCTTAATAAAAATCCTTTGAATGATTTAAAAGCACCTCCTAAAAACAGAAAAGAAATGCAGGTTCTGTCGCAAGATGAGTTGTATAGATTTTTACTACAGGCAAAATATGATGACTATCTTGAAATAGTTTTACTTGCACTTACAACAGGAATGCGCAGA